>JANQET010000307.1 GCA_028278265.1 Myxococcota bacterium | reverse complement strand
ACGTGATGCCCGAAGACGGATTGCAGGCGTTTTTCAATTACGACATCGAGGGCTGGGGCCACGACACCCCCACCACGAGCTGGCCTCTCGACAATGTCGCCGCTGCGATCACCACCGGTCTGTACAAAGTCGTTATGGGAGGTCCCAAGGCGATCACGATCAACTCCCGTCAGGAGGGCTACACCTACTACGTGCACTACCGCGTCAACAGCGGTCCGGTGCTGAACTATCCGGCAGGGCAGATCATCGGTTACGGTCAAGTCGTCTACACCGGCGTGTTCGTCTACGCCAATCCCGATGACACAGTAGAGTGGAATTTGACAATTCTCGAAGACGGTATAGCCTACGACACCGCTTGGGCATCTGCTACCTACTAAACTAAATAGTCTGGCTACTCTTCACAAGGACAGTATTCGATTTCCACACGGTCCAGGCTGCCCTGTTGCGTGTCCCCCGAATCGAACTGCACTCGATACTGGAAGTAGCGGTTCGCCGGACTGGTGATCAACTCGGACGAAGCGAGCGGGGCGGACCAGGACGCGGTGTCCAGGTCGGCAAGGCTATCGGCACTGCGGGTGGTCAACGTGACCCCGGCGTTGATCGGCAGCGTCACATCGTAGGTCAACTCGCCGAACAGGGAAAACACCCCCGCGTCGAACACCTGCGAGACGTAATGGGCGCCCGGATCCCAGGGGGTTCCGTTCGGCGGGAGATGATGCACCACCACTGACCAGTAATCGATCGTGCCGGTATCGTTGTTTTCGGTGTCGACGAACTGCAGGCGCCATTCCCCTCCGGCGACCAGACCATCAAAGGTGAAGAGATTGAGATAACAGATCTCATCGTCGTTCTGGTTGTCTTGGATCAGCTCGGACGTCACGCCGTTCGGGTGATGCAGGGTGATCTCGTAGTCGCCGCTATCCCCGTTGATGGAGAAGCAAACATCGACCGAATCTATCGTGTGATTCCGCGGAGCCGCCACGTGGAGATAGGCATTGGTCTCCCCGCCCTGCACAAAGGGCTGAATCGGATAGTCCGCGTTGCCGGTGCTCGACAGATTGGCCCGGGTGGTCGGCCGAAACCGATCCGCCGGGATGATCGTATTGGCCAGCTCGGGGCTGGCAGCGCCGAAGTGGAGCAGCGCCTGAGCAGAGCCGTTGTTCTCGGTTTGGTCGACCACGATATCATGCCACCCCTGCTCCAGCCAGATAGTCCCGGTGGTGTTGTCATAAGCATTGTCGTCCCAGTTGTTCAGCAGCTCCACACCATCGATCCACAACCGCTGGCCATCATCGGTGACATAGCGAAAGTCGTAATCTCCCGAGAGGGCTGTCCTCACTTGCCCCACCCAACGCACCGAAAACTCGTCGTCGTTGACCACACCGATCTCAGCGGGAAACCCACCATCTCCCCAATCGTGGTTGACCGAAGTGCTATCGAGACGATGGCCGCTGAACCACGCGTTGTACTCCAGCCCGTGTCCGAGCATCTCCAGCCCGATCGTTTGATCGCTCAGCGGCAGCCGCAGCCGCTTCGATGGAACCACTTCGAGGGGCACCGACGGGGCTTCCCATCTCAGCTCGAACAGCCCGTTGCCCGTTGCCTCGGAAACAGCGACGCGGATCGGGTGCCACCCCGGATCGAGCACAGTAAAATAGACCGTCGTGATGCCGAATGCAGCGCTGGCAATCCGTTGCCAGGCGGTGCCATCGTGAATCTCCAGGATCGCCGCGTCGTCCACATCAATGGTGAAGGCATAGGTTTGGGCGTGCTCCAACTCGATTTCCCCGTAGAAGCCGACGGTGAAATTGTCATCGTTGGCGATGCCCAGGCCGAGAGGAATCCCCTGTTTCCAATTCTCGCTCAAATCGCCGGAGATTTTTCGTCCGGTCTCCCCGGCAGCCATCACATCGGCCCAGGTGGCGCTGTCCGGATCGGCGATCACCATCCCCGGGTGACCGGTCATCAACCATCCACCGGTTCGATAGGCGGTCGGCACCACGGAGCCGGGAGTGATCACATGGGTGGAAATTGGAGTCGGATCGTTGTCGGTAAAATGGGCGGCCGAGTCCTCCAACCAGGTGGTCATCGTACACTCGCAGTCGGTGCCGGTATCGGTCTCCGAATCCGTATCGATGTCCGCATCAGAATCGGTGTCCGTGTCGCTATCGCTGTCGCTATCCGTATCAGAATCGGTATCCAGATCGGTGCCGGCGCCGGTATCCTGTTCCTGGGGCAAGTAGGGCTCAAAGGAGATATATCCGCAGCAGGTCACCAACAGGCTTAGAGCAAGAGGAATCAGCGCGGATTGAACGGTCGGGAAGTTTGCCATCAGCTCTCCAATTTTGCTCTCTACCAGGGAACAACACTAAATCTAATTATATTAACAACATATATATACAATATTATAGTACTCGGCGTCCCAATCCGTCAACCGAATCAACGGTCTTGAGCATGATTTTCGCCCCACCGATTTCCATCGCATCTACATAGAATTGTTGAATTTTGAACCGTGTGTCGCGTTGATTGGCGTGAGCGAACAGTCCGATTGCCGGGGGCAACGCGAGGACAGTGGTCCCGTTAATCTTGACAAAATAGTAAAGATTATTATCTTTGACCCAAGCGCCACCGTTGCGATCAGTGGGAAAGGACCAGAGAAAATGTCATATTTGAACAACGCGGTGCTCGAATGCCGCAATCTCAGGGTTATCGTCGATGACAACGAAATCATCCGCGGGGTGGATCTCACCATTGCGCCCGGAGAAGTACACGCCCTGATGGGCCCCAACGGATCGGGCAAATCAACCCTGGTCAACGCCCTCGCCGGTCACCCGGGGTATCGCGTGGAAGGGGAAATCTGGCTCAACGGCGAACAGGTTCAGTCCTTGGAGCCGGAAGAGCGCGCCCACAAAGGTCTCTTCTTGGGCTTTCAGTATCCGGTGGCCATTCCCGGGGTGACCACGTCGACGATGCTGCGCACAGCGCTCAAAGCCAAACAGGGTGAAGCGCATGCCCCCAGTGTATTTCTCAAGGAACTCAAACGGGCATTCTCACGGCTCGACATTCCCTGGGAGTTCGCTTCCCGCTATATCAACGACGGGTTCTCCGGCGGCGAAAAGAAGCGCCTCGAAGTGCTGCAAATGTTGATGCTCGAACCCCGCGTCGCCCTGTTGGATGAAATCGATTCCGGGTTGGATATCGACGCCCTGAAGGTAGCCGCCTCCGGGATTCAGCAAATTGCCGAACAGAACACCGGGGTGCTCTTGGTCACCCACTACCAACGCATTTTAGCGCACGTCAAACCCCACGTGGTGCACGTCCTGGTGGGAGGACGCATCGTCAAATCCGGCGGTCCGGAACAAGCGCTCGAGCTGGAAGACCGCGGGTATGAATGGCTCGAGCCCGAGATCCCCCTCGCCGCGGGGAGAGGAGCGACCTAATGGAAACTGCAGACCATTTTTCATCATTGCAGGACGAATACCGTGAAAAATACGGTTTTTCATATCCCGAACAATCCACAGCCAAAACACCCAAGGGGCTCAATCACGCCATCGTGGCCCAGATCGCCGAGCACAAAAACGAAATCCAGTGGATGCGCGAGTTTCGCCACGCCGCATTGGACACGTTTTTGTCGAAACCGATCCCCAAGTGGGGCAATCAGGAGATCCTGCAGAGCATCAATTTCGACGATATTCATTACTATATCAAGCCCACCGATGAGCAGGGGCGCTCTTGGGCCGAGGTCCCTCAAAACATCAAGGAGACCTTTGAAAAGCTCGGCATCCCCGAAGCGGAGCGCAAGTTTCTCGCCGGGGTCTCGGCCCAGTACGACTCAGAGGTGGTCTACCACTCGATGAAGAAGAAGCTCGAGCAACAGGGGGTGGTCTTCCTGGGCATGGACGACGGCCTGCGGGAGTATCCCGAGTTGGTCAAACAGCACTTCGGAACCGTCATTCCGCCGACCGACAACAAATTCGCCGCGCTCAACAGCGCCGTCTGGTCGGGGGGTTCATTCGTCTATGTGCCGCCCAACACCGAAGTGACCGTGCCCCTACAGGCCTATTTTCGGATCAACTCCAAGGACATGGGGCAGTTCGAGCGCACGCTGATCATCGCCGACGAGGGATCGAAGGTGCACTACATCGAGGGGTGCACCGCACCGATCTACGCCACCGACTCCCTGCACTCCGCCGTGGTCGAGCTGATCGCCATGAAAGGGGCGACCATTCGCTACACCACGATTCAAAACTGGTCGACCAATGTGCTCAACCTGGTCACCAAGCGGGCGGTGGCACACGAAGACGCGGTCGTCGAATGGGTTGACGGCAACTTGGGCTCCAAGCTCACGATGAAGTACCCCTGCGTGTACCTGGTCGGTGAACGGGCCCACGGAGAGGTGCTCTCGGTCGCCCTGGCCGGCAACGGCCAGCACCAGGACACCGGGGCCAAGATGATTCACGCGGCGCCGAACACCACGTCGCGCATCATCTCAAAGTCGATCTCCACCGGCAAAGGTCGGGCCAGCTACCGGGGCCTGGTCAAAGCCCACCGGGGCGCGGTCGGCTGCAAGACCCACGTGGAATGCGATGCCCTGTTGATCGACGAAACCTCTCGCTCGGACACCTACCCGACAATGGAGATTGACGAGCGCCAGGTGCAGGTAGAACACGAAGCGCGGGTGTCCAAACTGGCTGACGACCAGCTGTTTTACCTGCAGAGCCGGGGCATCGGACTGGAACAGGCCAAGCTGATGGTGGTCAACGGATTCATCGAACCGTTCGTCCGCGAGCTGCCGATGGAATACGCGGTGGAGTTGAACCGACTCGTCGCCTTGGAGATGGAGGGGAGCGTTGGCTAGCAGTGCAACACGCCTCACCGATCCCAGACCCCTTCCCCCAAGGGAGCGGGTGATCCAGCTCGCCCGGATCACCGGGGATCACTTGCCCCTGGTGCAAAAACGGCTCGAAGCGCTCGACGCCTATCTGGAAACACCGCTTCCCGATCGGGTCAAGCACCTGTGGCGCTACTCCGATCCGTTGGTGCTCTTACCTCAACATCCCTTTGTCGTGCCGCAGCCCGGACCGGAATTGGGAACGATCAACCGGACCCCGGGAATCGACGATGTGTTTCTAGTTCCGGGAATGCGGCCGGTGATCGTCAGCTCGGATAGCGGGGCTGACGAGGGAATGACCATTACCCCGCTCAATGAATCCGACGAGGGGATCGAACGGTTGGGCCGCGCCGTTCCCGCGCAACACGGGCTGTTCGAAGCGCTCAACGCCTCGATCTGGTCCTGCGGCGTGATGATCAACGTGGCCAAAAACCGCTCCCCCTCCCGGGTGCTGCGCATCACTCATCTGGCCTCGTTACCCACGACCGGCACACGGGTGGTGATCAATCTAGAGCCGGGAGCAGCGCTCAAGGTGATCGAGGTGCACGACAGCGGCGGTGCGGGAATTTCCGTGCTCTCCGTGTCCGAGCAGTTTGTCGGCAGAAACGCTGAGCTCTCCCATCTGTTGATCCAGACATGGGACAAGGGGACCGCGGGCCACGTCACTTCCCGGGCGGTGGTGGAAGCGGACGGACGTCTGAACGCCTCACTGATCTCCTTGGGGGGCGCCCACTACAAAGCAGATGTGGGTGCGGTGCTCGACGGGGTCAATGCGATTAGCCACATCACCGGCATGGGCCTGTGTCACGGACGTCAGGCAATGGATCACCACACGTTCCACGACCACCGCCATCCCCACACCGAGTCCGAGCTGGAGTTCAAGGTCGCCCTCACTGGTCGCGCCAAGTCCGCGTACACCGGGCTGATTCGCATCGGCGAGACGGCCGAAAAGAGCGAAGCGTACCAAGAGTGCCGCAACCTGTTGCTCTCTTCACGCGCTCAAACGGAGACGATTCCGGAGCTGGAGATCCTGACCAATGACGTGCGCTGTTCCCATGGTGCCACGTCCGGCCCGCTCGATCCGGAGCAGCTGTTCTATCTGAAGAGTCGCGGCATCTCCCAGGCAGAGGCTATCGCGTTGATGGTGAGGGGGTTTTTCGAAAACGCAATCATCAGGGTGCCCCGGCAGCTCCGCCCCAACGTGGAATCGACTATCGACCACCACTTGTCACGGGGAGGGTTGAAATGAGTTGGATACCAGTCGTACGCATCGAAGAGTTGAAGCCGGGCAGCGTGCGCTCGGTTGAATTGGGTGATGAACGTATTCTCGTCTGCCCGATCAGCGCCGATCAGGTGTATGCGGTGGAGAATTGCTGTAGCCACGACGGCGGGGTTCTCGGTGAAGGGCGAATCGACGGGACCGTCGTCGAATGCCCGCGCCACGGGGGACGATTCGACGTCACCGATGGCAGGGCGGTGCGGATGCCCGCTGTCGCGTCGATCGCCACCTTTGCCACCCGTTTGACCGAGAGCGGCTGGCTGGAGATCGACATTGAGGACGACTGATGGGCGACCCTGCCGCGACGTCTGTTGAATTGACAGAAAACAATCCGGTCAGGGCGCGGTTTCCGTCGCTCAACCGCCGGATGGGCGACCGACCGCTGATCTACCTGGACCACGCGGCCACTTCATTGCGTCCGGCGGAGGTGATCGATGCGGCCTGTGACTTTTGTCGACTGCACGATGGAAATCCTCACCGGGGACTGCACACCCTGTCTGCCGAGGCGACCGCGGTGTACGAGGGAACGCGGGAGCGCGTGGCCCGCTGGATCGATGCACCGCCGGATGCCGCCGTGGTCTTCACCAGAAATGCAACCGCGGCGATCAACCTGGTGGCAAGGGGCATCGCCGATCACATCGGGGAAGGTGATGAAATTGTGCTCACCGAGATGGAGCACCACGCCAACCTGGTGCCCTGGTTGATGTTGGCCAAGAAACGGCGGGCAGTCATCCGCTACCTCCCGGTGACCGATTCGGGGGAGCTGGCCCTAGACACCTGGCCGTCGGTGCTCTCGGAGCGAACCAAAATCGTCGCGTTGACCCATGTTTCCAATGTGCTCGGCACGATCAATCCGATCGAGTCGATCGCTGAAGATGCCCACCGGGTCGGTGCGCTGGTGCTGGTGGACGCGGCCCAATCGGTAGGCCACATGCCGGTTTCGTTCGCCCGGTTGGGTGCGGATTTTCTAGCGTTCTCCGCTCACAAGAGCTACGGGCCGACCGGACTGGGCTTTCTCGTCGGTCGTCTGGACGCGCTGGAACGGCTCGAGCCGATGGAAACCGGCGGTGAAATGATCGAACTGGTCACCTTCGAGACCGCCACCTGGGCGCCGATCCCCGGTCGGTTCGAGGCGGGAACGGCCAATATCTCTGCCGTCGCTGCGTTTCCCACGGCTATCGATTTTATTGAGCTCTACAGCGCCCATGCGATCGACTTGCACGACAAACTGCTCACCGAGTACGCCCTGGAACAGCTGCTGCGAATCGATGATATTCGCATTCTCGGTCCTCTCGATCCACAACTGCGGGGTGGGCTGGTGGCGTTTGACGATACCCGAGTACACCCTCACGATCTCGCCACGATATTGAACGAATTGGGTATTGCCGTGCGCGCCGGCCACCATTGTGCACAGCCGCTGCACCGAAAGATGGGGCTGAGCGCCAGCACCAGGGCATCCTTTGGCATTTACTCCGACCTGACGGATATCGACGCCCTGATCGACGGGATCCATCAGGCGCGAAAGGTGTTTACACGATGAATTTCGATGATCTCTACCGGGACGTCATTCTCGACCACCATCGGCACCCGCGGGGTACCGATCCGATCGACCATCCCCACGCCTCGTTTTTCGGTGTCAATCCGACCTGCGGTGATGAGGTAACCGTCAAACTTGAGATCGACCGGGACAAGGTGGTCGCGATCCAGGTGGAGGCCAGTGGATGTGCCATCTCGACAGCGGCCGGATCAATGATCGCCGAGGCGGCAGTGGGAAAATCTTTCGATCAATTTCAGGATTTGACCGAATCCCTCAAACAGATGCTCAGGACCGGAGACCCGCTTGACGACCCGAATTTGGGCGACCTGGACGCATTAATCGGGGTCCACCAATTCCCCGTTCGCGTAAAATGCGCCACCTTGGCCGTGACAACCGCCCTGCAAGCCTTTAAGATATACATGAAGAAGCACCCCTCGGAGGCGCGTCGAGAACTGACGATCGAGGCCGGGTAAACGGGGTTCTGCAGCGAGGTTTAAGTATCGATCGATGAGAATCACGAAAATAGAAGAACAAGGGATACGACTCGCCCTGTGCCTCGCCAAGCGAGGCGCTCAGATGACCCTGCCCGAGCTCGCTGAGCACGAGCGACTCTCTGAAGCGCTGGTGGCCAAGGTGATGGGCAAGTTGAGACGAGGAGGGGTTGTCACGGCGGTCCGGGGCAGAGATGGGGGCTACGAGCTCACCGCCCCTCCGAACACGCTCACTGTAGCGGCAGTGCTGCGATCCCTGGGACGCCCGTTATTGGAGGGGTGTTTCAACAGCGGCTACGAGACCGCCAAAGATCCCTGTCCCCACGTCTCCGATTGCAGCCTGCGTCCCATCTGGGAACATCTTTCCTCTGAAATAACGAGACTGCTCGACCGGATAACCCTGGCCGAGCTGCTCGAAAAAGAGCGCTACGTCCGCGAGCAGATCGCCGAGTGGCAAGCCAGTTAACCCGCACACCCACGGCATTTCGCTCAGCCTAGATTTCGCCTGTAGGAATTATTTGAACCCGGCGGACAGTGTTATCGCAGCTCTCCAATTACCGGCTGTCCCCCTTTGCGGGGATCGCTGGCCCCTTCGATGGTGCCCCCCATTGCGGTGGTCATCTGGCACACGCCCAGGGGCGACTCGGCGAGCTCGATCCGATGCCCCCACTGCTGCAGCTGCTCGACGATGACCGAATCAACTCCCGGTTCAATGAGCAGTTCTCCCGGGCTCCATTGATGGTGCAGGCGTTTGGCCGCCACCGCATCTTTTGGGGCAACGCCGAAATCGACCACCTGCAGAATGCTCTGCAGGGTGGCGGTGATAATCTTGGGGCCGCCTGAAGCGCCGGCCGACAACACCGCCCGGCCCTGCTCGAGCAAAATCGTCGGAGACATGCTGCTCAGGGGTCTTTGCCCCGGAGAGATCACATTTCGGCTCGACATTTTCAATCCGTACTCATTGGCCACGTCCGCCTTGACGGCGAAATCATCCAACTGGTTGTTGAGCACGATGCCGGTGCCAGGAGGCACAACCAACGAGCCGAAGGTCAAGTTGATCGTATCTGTGCCGGCCACGGCGTTGCCCCTGGAATCGATGATGCTGTAGTGGGAGGTGCCCCCGTCTTCTGTGAGCCAGGCTTTGCCGTAGCGAGCGGGATCGACCGCTACCGGCCCGATCGAGGCGCGGATCGCGGCAGCCGTTTCGGGCTGCAACATCTGTGAGACATCATCGGTCACCCCTGGATGAACATCGCTATCGCCGAGAAAGGCCGCCCGGTCGGCAAAGGCGTGCTTCATGCTCTCGACGAGCACATGGGTATAGGTCGGGCGATCCACAGCGCGGGGATCGTACCCGTCGAGCACAGTGAGAATCTGCTGCAAACAGGCGCCGCCAGAGCTCGGCGGAGGCATCCCCACCACCTTGAATCCCCTAAAGCGGGTCGTCAGCGGGGACCGCACGGCCAATTGATACCCCGCCAGATCCGCTTCTCCCAGGATACCCCCTCGGGCGGTCAACTCGGCGACGATGCGCCGGGCGAGCTCCCCCTCGTAGAAATCAGCGATTCCCATGTCGGCGATACGGCGCAGGGTGGCGCCCAAGTCCGGCTGAACGAGTGTGTCGCCGACGGCCAACGGCGCCCCCTCTTTTAGAAAAATCTTTTCAATCTCCAAAAAGGGCGAGCCCGAGTGTTGGTCCAGCACTTCGGCCAACCGCACCATCGCCCGGTGGGTGTGTCCATCGACAGTTACCCCCTGCTCGGCGAGCTCAATGGCCGGGGCGATGACCAATGACAACGGCAGGGTGCCGTAGTGTTCGAGCGCATGGGCCATTCCCTGCAGGTGACCCGGCACCCCCACGGCGAACGGCCCCCAGACGGTTTTCTTGTCAATCACCCCACCGCGCCCATCCACATACAGTTGAACCGATGCGCCGGCCGGAGCGGTTTCCCGGTAGTCGAGGGCCACCGGATCCTCTCCCGCCAGCTTGATCAGCATGAAACCGCCACCGCCGATGCCCATGCTGTACGGCCGAACCACGGCCAAGGCCAACGAAGTGGCCACTGCCGCGTCGACCACATTCCCCCCCTGCTCGAACATGCGAGCCCCGGCCAAGGAGGCCAGTGGGTGATCGGCTGCCACGGCGAACCGACCGGCCGGGGGCACCCGGGAGGACAACGGCTCCTGTTGGGCAGTGCCCCCACAACCGATCCCAGCCACCAGGAACAGCAAGATGAAGAGTCGGCTACTTCGCCTCATCACCTGCCCCGATCACCCGAATCGGCGCCGGCCGCCGTCCGGTGAGCCGCTCATACCGCTCCCCCGGATACCCCAAGGCGATCACCGCGTAGATCCGTTCATCCTCGGGCAGTCCCACGCGACGCTTGATCACCGGCGCCCGTTTGATCGCCTCGACCGCATACCCGACCAGACACGTTCCCAGCCCGACGGCATGGGCGGCGAGTAAGATGTTCTGCGTGGCCAACAGGGCGTCCTCTCCCGGGCAGGAAGCGCCGGGCCGGACCGCGACGAGCATCACTGCCGGCGCGCCGTGAAAGAGCCGATCGATCCGGTGTTGATCCCAATCGTCGAGCGCCTCCTGGACCGTCTGGGCGTACTCCCGGTGGTATCGGCCCAGCACATCCCCCATGAAGAGCTTTGACATCGCTCTCGCCACCGGACGCCGAACCATCTTGTTCAGCTTTCTGAAGAACCCGGCGATTTCCAGCATCAGCGTTTCGACAGCACGCCGATCGGGCAAAAGGGTGAAGGTCCACAGCTGACAGTTGGTGCCCGACGGTGCGGTCATGCCGATTTTGGCCAGGTCCTGCAGCAGGGCCAAGGGAACCGGCTCTTCGGTGTAGCTCCGGCAGGATCGGCGCGACCGCATCAGCTGAACCAGCCCGGCCTCGTCGTATTGCCCGTAATCCACGTAGGCCTGGCGGTTCTCCATGGTGGCCAGCTCGAGCACACTCGGATCGATGGTGCGCACCCGTATCGCCTCGCTGGGGCACACGGCCGCACAGTGATCGCAATGCATTGAATCGGTACCGGTGATCTGCGCCTTGCCGTCGATCAGTGACAATGATCGGCTCGGGCAAACTTCGACACAGGCCCCACAACCGATACATTTCTCATGGTCGATTTCGAGATCAATGGGTAACGGCATGAAGCGAGCTGAGCACGAATCGGCGCCCCCTGCAAGTACTCAATCAGACCATAAAATTTAAATTCATTGAGACTGGACTGTTATATTTGAAGATTGACTTGTGTGAGCACCGGCATATCATCCATTGGCCCAACAAGGGCTCAGGTAAACCATGAAATGTGAACTAACGAGCAAACACCGCGTCCTCCAACGATCGGTCCTCTCATTCTGCCGGCGGGAAATCATCCCCGTGGCCAAGGCGATCGATGACGAGGCCCGTTTCCCCTGGGAGGTGGTCGAAAAGATGGGGCGCCTGGGCTACTTCGGCATTCAGGCCCCGTCAAATTTGGGAGGTGCGGGATTGGATGCAGTGAGCTACGCCATCGTCATCGAAGCCCTCTCCTCGGTCTGTGCCAGCCTGGGGTTGTGCGTGGCAGTGCACAACAGTGTGGTGGTCTATCCGATCCTGGCCTTTGGTTCGCCGGAACTGCAACAGCAGCTCATTCCTCCCTTGGCCCGGGGCGCGAAAATCGGTGCCTTTTGCCTCACCGAGCCCAACGTGGGATCCGATGCCTCGGCTGTGGAGGCCACCGCGGTTCGGGATGGGGATCACTACGTCATTAACGCGAACAAGATCTTCGTCACCAACGGCGGGGTCGCCGATTTGTGCCTCATCTTTGCCCGCACCGATCCGACCGCCGGTCCCAAAGGTATCAGTGTGATCGCGGTTGAGCGGGGAACCCCGGGCTTTCACGTGGGCGACACCGAGGAGCTGATGGGGGTGAGGGCCAATCCGGTCAGCTCGATCCGACTGCACGACTGTCGCGTGCCCCTGACCCAGCGGGTCGGCGAAGAAGGGGCAGGACTGGCCATCGGTCTCGCCGCCCTCAATGTGGGCCGCATCGGCATCGCCGCTCAGGCCTGCGGCATCGCCCAGGGGGCGCTCGAGGTGTCGATCCAATACGCCAAACAACGGCACCAATTCAAAGTGCCCATCGCCCGGCATCAAGCAATTCAACTGATGCTCGCCGATATGGCGACTGATTTGGAGGCGGCCCGGCTGCTGGTCTATCGGGCGGCCGATCAGCGGGACCGACAACAACCGTTTGCCCAGGAATCGGCCATGGCCAAGCTGTTCGCCGCCGAGGCGGCGTGCCGCATCACCGATCTGGCGGTACAGATTCACGGGGGGTACGGCTATTCCAAGCACTATCCGGTGGAGCGCTACTATCGCGACGCGCGGGTGACCCGCCTGTACGAGGGGACCTCAGAGGTGCACCGGATGGTCATCGCCCGTCAAGTCTTGGCCAAACCGTAGGAAAGAGAGCCCATGGGACTTCACATCGTCGTCTGCCTCAAAGCCGTCATCGCTCAGGCCTCGAGCCCGACCGACGAGCGCACGGCCGAACAGTGCGAGCTCAATCCGTTTGACCGCCCGGCGTTGGCCTTGGCCCACCGGCTGGTCGAGCGTCACGGCGGCTCGATCACCGCCCTGTCCATGGGACCGCGGACCTGCGACTTCGCTCTCTTTGAAGCGCTGGCGAGGGGGGCCCAGCGGGGGGTGATGCTCTGCGATGCGGCGCTCAAGGGGGCGGATACCTTGGCCACTTCCACGGCACTGGCCGCAGCTCTTGAAAAACTGGGTCCGTTCGACCTAGTCCTCTTCGGAACCCAAACCGCTGACAGCGACGCCGGCCAGGTGGGCCCCCAAACCGCCGTGGCACTCGACCTGCCGATGGTCACCTGGGTCACCGGGATCGAATACAGCGATGGCAAACTACGGGTGGAGCGCCTGGCCGATGGATTTTGTGAGCAATTCGAGCTCTCCTGGCCCGCCGCCCTGACCGTGCACAGCTCGGCGGCAGAGCCGACCGAACCGGAGCTGGGGGCTATTGAACAGGCCTTTGGCGCATCGACTGTGGAGATTTGGTCACTGGAACAGCTCGGCTTGGCACCAGAACAAGTGGGTGAGACCGGTTCGCCGACGCGGGTGTTGACCATCGACCCGCTGAATCAACGCAAAGTGTGCTCATTTATCGAGGGGTCGACAGATGATCAAATCGAAACACTGGTCGAACAGCTGAAGACCAGAGGAAACTGGGGTTAACGCGGTGGGGACGACAGACACACGACGAGAGATCTGGGTCTACGGGGATCGGCGTAGCGAGCGCCTGTTCGGCCTGAGCCTCAAGGTGTTGGCCAAGGCGAGGCAGTTGGCTTCGATCACCGATTGTCGCACCGCTGCCGTGCTCATCGGCGCCGCTCCACCCGTGCCCGCATCCGACGATCCCACCGTCGGTGAGGTGCCCCTCGAACAAGCGATCGAGCGCTGCCGGATCCACGGTGCCGATCGAATCTATCGCGCCGACGATCCGTCCTGTCCCGCGGGTCGCCCCGATATTCACGCCGCGGTGATGGCCGGGGCCGTTCGACAGCACCATCCCCGGCTGGTGCTCTTTGCCCTGACCGATCGCGGCCGGGAGCTCTCTGCGCGAACGGCGGGCGAGCTTCGCGCCGGTTCGATCGCCAAGTGCATCGATATCACCGCCGACAAGAACAACTTTGTTGCCCACTGCCCCTCCGGGGAAGGCAAGTACATCGCGCGAATCACCTTTGCCGATTCCCGACAAACCGGTTTTGCCACCGTGCAGGCGGCCGCCCTGCCGTCAACCAAGCACCCCGTGGCCACGTATGACGTGATCCCCCTGACCGTCGATCCCACCCGATTCGGCAGCGGGATAATCCACCTCTCGACGACGGTTCAGCGAAGTGGAGCCCAGAACCTGGAACAGGCCGAGACTGTTGTGGTCGGCGGGGCGGGATTGCGCAACAGTGAGGGATTCTCCCTGACGCGGCAGCTGGCGGCCGTGCTCGGTGGGGCGCTGGGCGCCACCCGACCGCCGGTGCTCCAGCACTGGATCAGCGAGGAGTGTTTGATCGGACAGACCGGCAAGAGCGTGCGGCCCAAGCTGCTGTTCTCCATCGGCACCTCCGGGGCGACCCAATACGTCAGCGGCATCACCGAAGCCGGCACGATCGTGGCGATCAACCGGGATCCCCGCGCGCCGATTTTTCAGTACGCCGATGTGGGGATCGTGGCTGATGCCACGGTCCTGCTCCCTCATCTCATCGCGCGGCTCAAGCAGTCCCTGATGCGGGACGTGGCCGAGGCGCTGACCGATCCGACAGCTGCTGACTCAACGACCGGAATCGGAAAAAAAATTCGCCGGCTGCGGCAGTCCCTCAAATGGTCCACCCAGGCGCTGGCCAAAGCCACCGGAAAAACCCCTGAGTTCATCGAGGGGGTCGAAGCCGATCAGCTCACCCCGTCGGTGGCCTTCATGCTCCGGTTGGCCCGGGTGATGAATACGTCGCCGGACACCTTCTTGCGCCAGGAGGACCAAGAACACATTCGCGACCAGCGGAGCAAGGCGATGCTCACCCGCACCCAGAACTACTCCTATGAGATTCTTTCCGACGAGGAGAACAGCGAGCATCTGCGCGCATTCTCTGTGGTCATCGAGCCCAGGCAGGCCCACAAGCCCGTGGCCTACAAACACGAGGGCGAGGAGTTTATCCTGGTCCAACAGGGGGAGCTGGAGCTCACCTTGGGCACGGTGGTGCACAAACTGAAGGTCGATGAATCGATTCACTTCAATTCCGAATTGCCCCACAAGCTGAAAAGTCTCTCCGATATACCCACCAAGTGCCTTGTCGTGTTATACACACCATGAACACGGTGTAGAATCACAACACTTCAGGGGAGCGATAAAAATGGATCATTCCGACAAAGTCGCCCTGATCACCGGCGCGTCCGGTGCCATCGGTAAAGGAATAGCCGCGGGAATCGCCGCCGACCATCGGTTCGAGGTGGTGCTCGTCTGCCGCAATCGGCGAAAAGCCGAGACAACCGTCAGCAGCATCAAACGCCAGACCAAGAACGAACGGGTTCGTTTCGCCTTGGCTGATCTCTCGCGGGTCGGTTCGATTCGAGAGTTGGCTGAGGAGTGGACAGGACCGCTGCACGTGCTGGTCAACAACGCGGCTACAACCCCACCCCGACGCAGCGAGACCCCTGAAGGCATCGAGCTGCAGTTCGCCACCAACGTGCTGGGGTATTTCGAAATGATCACGCAATTCACCGAGGCCCTGAGTCGTTCGGCGCCGGCTCGCGTGGTCAATGTGGCCAGCTACTGGGCCGGTGGGTTGAACATCGACGATTTGGAATTTCGGCAGCGGCGCTACGACAACAACAGCGCCTATCGCCAGTCAAAACAGGCCGACCGAATGCTCACCGTGACCTTTGCCGAGAGGCTCAAACCCAAGGGCATTACTGTCAACGCCTGCCACCCCGGGGATGTGAACTCCACCTTGAGCAACAGCCTGGGATTCGGCGGCCACGAAACACCGGCCCAGGGCGCGGCCACGCCGGTATGGCTCGCCACCGATCCGATCGGCGGGGACGTCACCGGCCACTACTTCGAGCACCGGCGGCAGGCCACCTGCCAGTTCGCTGCGGATCGGGGGACCGCCGAAGCGCTGTACCAATACTGTCTCGACCGAAGCGGGCAAACGGCCGGAGGTGATCAGTGAGGAAGATTGACACCCAGTACGCCGTCAGACGAATCGCCCTTGTCGGCGTGCTGTTGATTCTGTGGGCCGGGGCCTGTGGCACGGCAAAAATTATCGGCGGACCGGTTCAAGCTGACGGAATGAGAGACGGTACCTACCGGGGAAGAGATAAAAACGGTCCCAACACCGCGGTTGTCGAGGTGACCATACAGAACCAAAAAATAGTCGACGTGAAGATCATTCAACACAACGCATGGAAGGGCAAAAGCGCCGACCCGATCATTCCCGAGCGGATTGTGCGCCACCAATCCACCGATGTGGACGCGGTTTCCGGAGCGACCAACAGCAGCAATGTGATCATGAATGCCGCCCAAAAGGCGATTGAACAAGCCTATCCAGATTCCCCGTAGTGGGATGATGAACATGATTTTTCTGAAACGGTTACTTTTCGTCTGGCTCGGATTGGTCACCGTGGCGTCGGTGGGGCAGGCGCGGGTGTTGCGGGTGGAGCTGAGCTCGACCGAACCAGTGCTCCAGGGCCGGTCGTTTGGTGATGGGGGTCCCTATGAGCTGCTGCGCGGCCGGGTGCTTTTCGGCGTCGACCCGGCAGGACCGATGAACCGGCGCATTGTTGATTTGACCCTGGCCCCGCGAAACAGGAACGGGCTCGTCGAGGCCTGGGCCGATCTGGTGGTGCTCAAGCCGAAACAGGCCAATCGGGCCAGCGGGGTGGCCCTGGTGGAAGTGAGCAACCGCGGGGGCAAGTTCTCCATGAACTACTTCAATCGGGCCACCAACCGACAGCTCACCGCAACCGATCCCGGCGCATTCGGGGATGGCCTATTGATGGAGCTGGGACTGACGGTGATCTGGCTCGGTTGGCAACCCGATGTGCCGCAAAAATTGGGCAATCTACGGCTCACCGTGCCCACGGTGACCCATCCGGACGGCCAGCCGATCTACGGGTTGGTGCGCAGTGATTGGACCGTCGACGAACCGGCGACCCATCTTCCCTTAAGCCATCGGGAGCACCTGGCCTATCCGGCGGCACAGCCCGATGCGGCACAGAATAGATTGACCGTGCGCGACGGTCGTGACGCCGAGCGGCGTGTGATTCCGCGAGGGCGCTGGCAATTCGCGCGTCTGGAGAACGGCGCAGCAGTGGCCGATCCCCGAGCTGTTTTGCTCAAAGGGGGATTTGAGCCGGGAAAGATCTACGAGTTGGTGTACGTGTCGGCCAATCCCCGGGTGCTCGGTTTGGGGCTGGCCGCGGTTCGGGACATCATCGCCTTTGCCAAGCACGACAAGCGCTGCACGTTCCCGGTGCGCCACGGCCTCGCGGTCGGGGTCTCCCAGACCGGTCGCTTTTTGAGGCAGTTTCTCTACCAGGGGTTCAACACCGATGAGCGATTTCGTCGGGCCTACGACGGATTGATGGTCATCACCGCGGGCGCGGGTCGCGGAAGTTTCAATCACCGATTCGGTCAGCCTTCCCGAGATGCCCATCGCTATTCGGCATTTTTCTATCCCACGGATATTTTTCCCTTTACGAGTCGTCCACAAACCGATCCGCAAATTCACCGGTTAGACGGATTGCTGATACACCAGCCGTCCCATCGGCCCAAGACCTTTTATGTGAACACCGGATATGAATACTGGGGCCGGGCCGCCTCGCTCATTCACACCTCACCGGACGGCCAGCGGGATGTCTCCCCCTACCCCACCGAGCGCATCTACCACCTGGCCAGTGCCCAGCACTTTCTCGCGCCATTTCCTCCGGCGAAACCGCTTCCTCGCACTCCGGTTCTGGCCCACCGGGGTAATCCCCTGGAGATCAAGGTGAACTACCGGGCTTTGCTGGTCCAGCTGATCTATTGGGTGAAGGCCAACCGCCCTCCACCTGAAAGCGCCTTTCCCGCAGTATCCAACCAGACCCTGGTCCGTCCCGGGAGAGTGCGCTTTCCCCGCATTCCGGGCGTGCGGTTTCCCCGGGTGATCCACACCGCCTACCGCACGGATTACGGCCCCCGCTGGCCCCGGGGTATTGTCGATATTCAGCCCCCCAGGCTCGGCACGCCCTACCCCACCCTAGTCAGCCAAGTGGATCGATTGGGCAACGAATCCGCCGGTGTGCGCAACATCGAGCTGCGGGTTCCCCTGGCCACCTACACCCCTTGGACCCTGCGCTTCGACGCCCCTGCGGCCAAAACCGAGCTCGCCGATTTCTGGGGCAATTGGATTCCCCTGCCCCGCACCCGCAAAGAGAAACGAAAAAAACGCGATCCCCGGCCCAGCCTGGAACAGCTCTATACCGGTAAAGCGGATTTCTTGAAAAAAGTCGGCCATGCTGCCGACCAATTGATCAATGAGGGCTTTCTCCTGACTCGGGACCGCCAGTACGTCATCGACCGTTCATCGCAGTATTGGGATTGGATCGTCAGTAGACCTTGATCTTGCAATTCAACAATTGCATTTATTGGGAATGGTGGCGCTTTTGATATTGCTGTCAGAACATCCAATGTCTTTCATGCATTTGTGAAAGTTTTTTCGCGCCTTGGTCCAATCCCCTTTCTTGCGCCCCATTGTCATCCGACGGAGTTCCTACATTGACCACGACCATCCAGGTCAACACACCCACAACACAGTGAGCGAACGGTCAGCGGATTCGTTCAATTTTGTGTATAAAAAGCGAGCTGGTGGGAATTTTTTCTCCCTGTCAGCGGTTTTGGTTTATAGTAAGGTTCTGAGCAGACAGGAAAACGAAGGGACTGAGGTCTCATTTCGGGTGGATTCATTGACAAATGAGCTTAAATCCTCACCGGATTTTCATTGTAGGAGGGCAACATGAGTAGCAATTGGTATATTCAAGGCACGATCATTCATCAGGACACCGGAGAGCCGTTGAACGGCCTAAAAGTAGAACTGTGGGAGAGAGACGCGGTGGACAAAGGGCCCAAGTACAATCCGGGTTGTGTCGTCTCCGACTGTACAGACGACCACATTAAAGACGAGGTGACCGACGAGGACGGCCGGGTCAACTTCTGCCTGGGCTATTGGGACTGGCACGATAGCCCATACGAAGAAGCCCCCTATTTCTACTTTAAAATATACGACAGCAAGGGGTTTCTCCTAAAAAGCACCTTTAATTCACTGCTTTTCTTCCCTTGTGCGGGCACTCACCAGGTGAAGATCGAGGTTCGCCCCCACAGCGATGGGGATGAGCAGCCCAGTGAGGACGAACACAGCGTGTCGGGAAATGTGCTCCAGCACGACAGGACACCTGCTCAAGGGTACACAGTAAAGGCCTATGACCGAAAGTTGGGAGGCCGCACCGCGCTGGGGGAGATGGTCACCAATGAGGATGGCTTTTTCCAGATTATCTACACTCAGGATATGTTGTTCGGCAAACTCGCTAATTTGGAGATCGAGGTCTTCGAGCCAGCAGCCGATCCAAGCGCAGAGCCGGTGCTCACCTCAGGGCTGATCTCGCCGGCCCCGCAGCATTTGAAGCTCAGTTTCCTGCTGGAAGCCGACACTCCGGATGAGTTCCCCTCAGAATTTCACCTCGTGCACCAGCGGGTCGGCACCGAGTTGGACGGGCTCGATCTGACATCAGTGACCAATGCTGAGCTGATCGCCCTGGCCGGTAAAATCGAGGTGGAGTTTGCCCAGCTGCAAAACTACGCCACATCTCGGTTATTGGTTGAATCGATCAGCCAACCCGGTGTTGTGGTACCCCAGCCGTTTTACGGTCTGTTCCGGAACAAGCTGCCCCAGGCGCTGGGCGCGCTGGCTGAATACGAGAGGGATGAGCTGCAGGAAGTGATCCTCAAAGCGATCGATGACGAAACGATCGGCAAAGACCTGATTACGCTCGGTGAAGAGCTGAACAATGCTGAGCTTGTAGCAGCGATCAGCGCATTTTTGGATGCTTTGTTTGCTCACATCGACATTGATGTCGTCCCTGTCATCGAGGACGAAGATTTTTTGACGCAACTGTTGGGCTTGGTCATTGACGATGCGCATCAAGCCGAACGGGGTATTTTTGTCGAGAAATTCAAACAGTACAAGAGTACCAATCCCACCTTTTGGGAGGTGCTTAAACAGGCCTCCCCGTTTTTCACCGACTCCGCGCCCACTGATGTGGTGCCCCAGCTCAAGTTTATATTCTTCCTGTCCGCGCTAACGCTCGATCATTTTGATCTAATCGAATACCTTTACCAGACCCAAGGCCTAACCAGGCCGAGACAGGTCGTCGATTATTCGTTTCCAGAACTCTCAGCGTCGGATTGGAACGGTGCGGTGGATGCGGTGGGGGCGCCTTCATCGATGGAAGCGGCCCCATACAAAGAACACCTCTACTATGCCGCCATTGACGCCTATTACAATGCCAAGCTGATTGACCTAATGAAACTCGCTCAACAGGTCACGCCGGGCCTTTTCGAATTCTATACCGTTCACTTCAATACAAGCGATCCAAACACCGAGCACTATGACGCGGATTCCAAATTTGATCTCCGCATCAACGACGTTGTCACTTATCTAACCGATCGGGACGGGACTCTGGATGCGAACGCTGCCAAGGAGCTGAAGAACTTCGAAAAGATGTACCGCTTGCTTCCGGGGGACAAGATAGAGGACAAATTTTCCGTACTCAAGGCTCTGTGGAACAAGGGTTTTCAAACCTCGACTCAAATTATCGCCGAAGGCGAGCAGACTTTTGTGGCCAAAGTATCAGAAGAGATCGAAAGCACCATTGCCCTGGAAACATACCAACACTTCTCGAGCCTGCACGGGGAAGAGACCTTTTTTGCGCTCGAACTCAAACTGGCCGAGCACGAGTACAATCACATCTTCGGCCTCAAAGACAGCTGCAAACTCGAATATAGCAAATCGGCGTTGGGCCCTTATGCGTACCTCCAAGACTGCCTGACTTTCCTCAAGAAAGCTGATCCTGAACAAGCGTGTTTCAAAGAGCTCGACTCGCGACGGCCGGGAATCAGTCGCTTGACCAACAGTCATCAGAGTTCCATGACCCCGATGCCGTACGTCGATCTGACAAACGAAATCTTCGAACTGATCATAGCAGGCAGGTTTGTTCCGGGAGAAATGGATGAATACAAAAAATATCTCACCACACACTCAGCAGAAGAGTTAAAAGTAGAGCCCGACATCATATTTCCCGCGGTTCATAAAAAAGCTTATAAAACCCTTCGTGATGTCACCTACCCCTGGAACTTTGATTTGTGGTCCAGGGAAGCGACCATCTATCTGGGATTAGCCGGAGTGCCTCGGCATCGGCTCACAGAGGTATGTCGAATGGACTCGACAGATGGTGCTCAGAATCAAATAGATATGCTTGATAACGCATGCCGATACCTGGGCCTCTCTGAGATGGATCAAACATGGGTCACGAAGCCATTTGATCCAGCGGGTTCTCAAGAAGAGCACGATTTGTTGCTGGGCGCATATTATGGTCATGCACCAGATTTTGAAAATGTTGCTCGGTTCCTCAAGAAGACGTTCATGACTTACGATGAACTATTGACCTTCATTGACTGTAGTCACTTACTATCGTCTCTGGCAATTAAATACGATTCAACATTGCCGTGTGATATCGATGGAGCAGTTTTTAAGGTCAATATAACACGCAACTGGATCGTTTTATACCGTGCACGCCTAATCATGAGAAAGACCGGTTGGTCAGCAAAGGTTTTGGACAAATCGGTTCAATTGCTGGGGATCGATTTGGCCCCTAATAATGGAATCGGCGAGAACGTGATCCAGTTGGCCGCGCTCAACCGACTGGAAACCGAGCTCAACCTGGACATCGAGCTGCTGCTCGACTATTGGCGAGCCAATACCGCTTACCAGAAGCTGTTCATCGACAACCACCTGACCAAGGCACTCGGCATAGCCAAAAATGACTACAGTACATTCAAAGAATTTTTCGGATTTCAAGATCCAAATGACACGATAATTGTCTCACCCAGTGATCTCTTGGAATTTACCAAAAGTTCAAGCGTTCAACGAGATTGGGCTAGCGGTTGAAGATGCACAGTACTTACTCGGCATCATCGACCAATTTGAATACTCAAAATATCCCGCCGAGCGGGATCTGTTGACGTTTCTCAATGAGCTGCGAGAAGTCGTTTCGCACGAACGGCTGCCGTATGACGACATTAACTCAATCAATAAGCAAATTGAAGACGCTGCGGACGAGGACAAACCTGAGCTGGAAAGACAAAAGTTGGCGCTGATGCTACCTCTGATCGAACGAAAACTCGAGACCGTCTTCACTGATAACGAGCTAGAGCCCAAAGCTAGCTTGATCAATCGGGCAATGACTATAGTAGAGTACGGATTCGATACGAACGACCCAGATTCTATTGAGGCAAACTTTGTTAACCAATACTTCATACGTTTTGCCGATTCGACTGAAGCAATTGCCCAATTTCATGAAACTGAACCAAACGAAGATTTGGTTGAAGTCCCGAACAAGAACAGCCGAATTGAATACGTTTTGAGAGCGATACTGAGACAGCACGTAGCGCAGATTTTTGCGGTGAAGTACACCATTGACCCCTGGGCGATGCGCCATTTGCTCAGCGTGACCATCCACAACGTTTTCCACCTCAGTGATGCTGATCCCATCGGCGATACCTCAGGCGAAGACAACGACGATCCCGCCGAATATATTTCTTTGATTGACTACTTGGTCAGCGCAGATTTCGTCGATGCCGATCTCCCATCAACCAAGCTGATAGACAAATTTGACATCGTAAATCGGGAGCTCATCAAATTTGGTCTGCTTTCTTCTGCACTCCAGATCACGGACCAGATGCTAATCTACTTTGAGTCCGAAGAGCTATATTCCTGGAGCCCATTGCAATTCGTCGAAATGACAGCCGATGGGCTGCTTAAAATGAAAGAATTCGACGCGCTGATCCAACGATTTGAGCCGCATGAAACATGGTCTCTTTATGATTTTTTCCATCCGATTTCCGAAGACTGGAAACCGGTGAATTTTGACACCTTCGATGAGATGATCGATGCCCTGGTCGAGTATACCGGCTGGCAACGGGATTCGCTGGAGTTTCTCCTCGGCGGTTCCACATCGGGCGAACGCAAAACGGGATATAATTTTGCGCCAGGCGAGTATGCTCATCACCGCTGGTTGGTCAAACTCGCCGAAGCGTTCGGTCTCATTGAAGAATTACGCGTTTCAGCGGCGGTTGATTTGCTGGCAGAGCTCAGCTGCTCTCCAGCATCGTTGTGCTGGAGATGGAGCAAAGCTTACGGTTGGGACAACTTTAACGGGATTGTTAAAGTCACCGACGAGATCAAAAATCACGTTAAATCCTTGTTCACAGATGAGCAGAGATATGAGTTATTTCCACCGGAGAGGAACAAACTTCGCCTCGAGCAACGGGATATCTTGCAGAGCTACCATGTGGCCGGAATCAAACATTTCGACGAGATGCACGATCTATATGAGTACTACCTAGTCGACTATGAAATGGCACCATGCTTCATGACCTCCAGAACCAAGTTGGCCATCTCGTCGGTCCAAGCCTTTATTCAGCGATTGTTAATCGGATTGGAAGAGGTCATGGATTCAGCGGAAAACATCGTCAAGCTGAATCGTCAGTTCATCGAACAATGGAAGTGGCGCAAGAACTATCGATTGTGGGAGGCCAACCGCAAGGTTTTCGTTTATCCGGAAAACTGGATCCTACCGGATCTGAGAGACGACAAAACGCCGTTTTATAAAGAATTTGAAGGCGATCTGCTGCAAAACGAAATTACCGATGCCAACGTGGAAAAAGCATACATCAACTATCTTCGAAAACTGGACGATACTTCAAATTTGGAGATTTGCGGATTATACAAGGAGTACCACTATCCAGACGCGAATTACCAATTGGTTGCCCCGATTAACCAAGCAGGAGATGCAAATCCACCAGAGTCCAGATACGCTTATTTGACCAACCATACTCTCCACGTTTTTGGCCGCGCCAAGAATATCGCCCAAACCTACTACTATCGGCGACTCGAACGGGGTGTTTGGACGCCATGGGAGGCCATCGGCCTGGACATCAACAGCAACCAGATTCTTCCGGTGGTGTACAATCGTCGGCTCTACCTTTTCTGGCCTCAGTTCACAAAAAAAACCACTACCAAGTACTCCTCCGATTTCAAATTGCAGGACGAGTACGTTGAAGTCCAATTCTTCTGGAGCATCTACCAAGGGGATAAGTGGTCCACCCCGATCTTTTCAAAGGACAAAGTCACTAGCACAGAATTGTCCGGGTTGGTCAGGAATTTTATTAGGGAGAGGATCAACGCGAGGGATGAAGACGATCATCACACCGGTACTCAGGATAAGGATGAGCCGTTTGAACTGCCCTGGGATGTAATCGAAGAGATCAAGCGAAATCAGGAATGGATCAACGAGGGTGGTCATATCCGGACTCGGCAGGATGTTCAGCCGTTTCGTGCCTATGACAAGCAGAAAGAAGAGGACTGGGAAAAGCTGGTAAAGGCATACGAGAAAAAGGGCCTTGTCTACGGTGAGGACGATTTCTATTTCAAATTGAATATCAACGAGGACAACGAGCTGAAAATCGGCGTGATCTATGCCGGGTGGTATCCCGGTGCAAACGAAAAGAACAAGGGTTCCCATTCCAATGCACTGCTGTCGAGATTGACGAGTAACAAAGTCATCGACTACTTGGACCGAGCCTTTGCATCGTATTCAGGGATGATGTCCAGCATCATTGTCGGCGGGTTTACCATGGATGGCTGCACCGGCGAGCTCAAGCGATGGGGCGAGTCGCTGATCGATTATTGCGTATTTACCAAGCCGGTAAAGACCTTTCGCAACGGTATCCGGTTCGAGCACACCAAGAAAAGCGGACCGATGCTCAATTTGATGGAAAAATACGGTAACGGCAATTTTATCGGACACGGGACCTATGCCAAGAGCTTCAAGAACAAGGCGAGTTATCGGAATGGGTGGCTCAAACTGTACGGGAAAAACAGAGAGAAGGCGCTCAGAGAATACAGTATCTTACCTGCCTACCAGGATCCGTTCTTCATGGCGGAGTCCCCTTTTGCGGTCATGAACAAGAAGCACACCATCTTGGTCACTCCCTACGACATGTACAAACCAGAGGCAGATGTGATTTCGCTGCGAGCGAGCTCTGGCGATGAAAACTCGGTTTCACGGGCGCAATTGCTCGCGACGCCGAGCTCAGGCTGGAGCGCCGATGTGGGGCACCGGGTTGTTCCGGAGGAGCCGTTTTACAAGCCCCACGGCGATGATCAATTGAAAGAGGTACCACCTTGGTGGCTCAATTCCTCCAAATGGATCGGCAAGGGATACGAGGCTTTGGCGTTTTACCATCCCTTCTCATGTCAGTTTATCAAGCAGATCAACCGGTACGGTATCAGCGGGTTATTGGATCCGGGATTCGGTGATCCCAGAGATGATTTTGACAAAACCCTGCAGATCCAGGGGGCCAAACCGATAAACGGTAAGCCTCCATTACCCAAACGGCTCAATCTCATGGTCAGGTCGCAAAACAGCGGTTTACAGGATCTGCCCGCTGATATCGATTTCGGCTTGACCACTCCCTACGGCATTTACAATTGGGAGCTGTTCTTCCATATGCCGCTGAAAATCGCCACCGAGCTTTCCAAAAACCAACGCTTTGAAGAGGCGCAGAAATGGTTTCACTACATCTTCGACCCGACGATTACTGAAGGTGAGGCTCCTGAGCGCTACTGGAAAACCAGACCATTCTACGAGTACGCTGTTTGGGCCAACGATCTCAGCACTGATCATAGCGATATCTATGACTGGATCGATGAAAAAGAGAACATCGAAGTGCTACTGGAACAATGGCGCAACAACCCGTTCAATCCCCACTTGATCGCCAGGTTCAGAAAACAGGCCTATATGAAGGCCACGGCGCGGATGTACTTGGACAACCTTATCGCCTGGGGAGATATGCTGTTCCGACGGGATACCATGGAGTCACTCAATGAAGCATCCCAGCTCTACATGTTCGCCGCCCAGTTGCTGGATCGACGTCCCCGGATTATCGAAGCCACGCCATCTACCGGAGAAATAGCAATCCCGGCCTATCGAGCGCGACCACTCTCGTTCATTACGCCAATCAAACCAGAGGCCACGGTCTTTGATTCTTTCATTGATGCGATCAACGACCTGGGCGTTCCACCCAATGACGAGCTGTTGGAGTACTGGGACACAGTCGAAGACCGGCTATTCAAAATCCGCAATTGTATGAACATCAAAGGCCAAGTGCGCCAGCTGGCGCTCTACGCCCCGCCGATTGATCCGGCATTGCTGGTCAAGGCCGCTGCCGCCGGGCTGGACATCGGCAGCGTGCTCAACGATCTGTACACACCCAGGCCGATCTACCGCTACCGGGTGCTGCAGCAAAAGGCGGTGGAGTTCTGCAACGATGTCAAGAGTTTGGGCAATACCCTACTTTCCACGCTGGAGAAAAAGGATGCCGAAGAGTTGGCCTTGATGCGCACTGTGCACGAAGGGAGCATGAACGAGGCGATTACCCGGGTCAAGCAGCGCAATATCGAGGAGGCCGCCGAGACCCTGGAATCGATTAGGCGCACACGGGCCACAGCCCAGGCGCGGCTCGATCACTATGAGGAGTTGATTAAAAACGGTGTCAGCGCAAAAGAAAAAGAAAATGAGGATGAGCTAAGTGAAGCACATAGATATCAGGATAGTGCCGGTGCTCACGATTCAAATGCCGCTATCTCTCACATATTGCCCAATATTTCGGTAGGTGTCACAGGTGTCAGCACATCTTTTGGCGGGAGCAACGTTGGTTCGTACTTTAACTCCGAATCCGCCGCGAACCGCCGCGACGCGGCCAAACACTCTCACGACGCCAACCTGGCCTCCATCCAGGCCGGATACGATCGCCGGGAAGAGGACTGGGAGCTGCAACAAGACCAGGCTGCCAAAGAATTGGAACAGATTGAGAAACAAATTGCCGCAGCGGAAATTCGCCTGGCCATTGCTCAGCACGATCTGGACAACCACCGGCTGCAGATTGAAAACACCCAGCAGGTCGAGACCTTCTTGAAAAACAAGTACACCAACCAGCAGCTCTACTCCTGGATGAAGGGGCAAATTGCCGGGGTCTACTTCCAGGCCTACCAGTTGGCCTTTGAAATGGCCCGACAGACTGAAAAGGCCTACTTTGCCGAGCTGGTCGATCAGGATGCCAGCAAGGGATTTGTCAAATTCGACAATTGGGACAGCTTAAACAACGGCCTGCTGGCCGGGGAGAAACTGCACAACGATCTGAAGCGCTTGGATTCGGCCTACCTGGAAAACAACGAGCGACGGCAGGAGATCACCAAGCAGGTGTCGTTGGCCATGGTCAGTCCAGAGGGATTGATGAAACTGAAGGGATTGGTGAATCCGAGCGATGGGTACTCGTGTCTGTTTACCTTGCCCGAAGCTCTGTTTGATATGGATTTCCCCAGTCACTATTTGAGACTGATCAAATCGGTCAGCGTGACCATCCCCTGTGTGGCCGGCCCCTACGCGTCGATCAGCGCTAGGCTGACGCTGGACAGCTCAGACGTGCGCAAGCAAGCGGGTAGCGACGACGGCGATTTGGTGGCGGTTTCGGCCGGCACATCCACCTCGATTGCCACCAGCAACGGACTGAACGACAGCGGCATGTTCGAGCTCAATTTTAACGACGAGCGATTTCTCCCCTTTGAAGGCGCAGGGGCCGTCAATAGCACCTGGAGGATTGAATTCCCAACCACTGTTCCCCAATTCGACTACAGCACAATTTCGGATGTCATACTCACTATCCTGTACACCGCACAGGATGGTGGTGAGAGCAAACGGGCTATCGACCCGACCAAGCTTGGGACGCTCGGGCAATCGATCAGTCTGAAGCAGATGTTTCCCACTGAGCTCAACGCATTGAAAGAGATGGAGATAGTTGACGCGAACAACCCCAGTGAAAATATCCTCTTCGATGTGACGGGCCTGCTGCCCTACTTTATCGAGTCAGGGGCTTTGGCGATTGAAAGTGTGGGGTTCTACCAGCTGGATTCGGATGGAACGGCAACGATACTAACCAATAAGATATCCGTGGTCAGCTATTCGTATCCTCATGTGGAGCTTCGCCTTACCGCAACTGACGCACTCAGCGGCGCGGAAGATGTGTTTATGATTCTCAATTTTTGTGACACTCAGACGACACAATAGCACCCGACTACCAGTCACTGGTTTGATACGAAGAAGGCTTAGACGATGAACGGCAATCAGCAGGAAAACGGTCCAAAGATTGAACATCATAAAATCAACCTGCCCAAAGGGGGCGGGGCGATCGCTGGCATCGGCGAAAAATTCCAAGCCAATGCGATCACCGGCACCGGCACCATGGCTGTGCCGCTCCCCCTCTCCCCCTCGCGCAGCGGGTTTGAGCCCAAACTGTCGCTGACCTACGATTCAGGCCAGGGCAACAGCGTCTTTGGTCTGGGATGGGATATCGATCTGCCCGCGATCACCCGCAAGACCAGCAAGGGGCTGCCCCAATATCTCGATGACCAGGAAAGCGACGTCTTCTTGCTCTCCGGCGCCGAGGATCTGGTGCCAATCGACAGCGAACGCCGGTTTTACCGCCCGCGCATTGAGGGGTTGTTCGCGCGCATCGAAAAGATCACCACAGACGATGGATTCTATTGGCGGGCGACGACCAGAGACAATGTCACCTCCATCTACGGTCAGAGTCCCGACTGCCGTATCGCCGATCCCAAGGACGCTTCCCGAGCGTTCAAATGGCTGCTAGAAAAAACCACCGATGCCAAGGGCAACCAGGTTGAATACCATTACATCTCTGAGAACACAGTGAACGCTCCCGATGAGGTGTTTGAGCAGAATCGCAATGGTGCCGACAGCCCGGCAACCATTACCAATAAATACATCGAGAAGATTCAGTACGGAATCAAGGTAAATGACCCAGATGAGTATCATTTTACGGTCTACTTTGATTACCAGGACCATCAAACGTCGGTTAACGAGATCGGTCTTCAAGCGGATCAATCCCTGACCTGGCCCAGCCGCGAGGATCCGTTCTCTGATCACCGCGCCGGATTCGAGCGTCGCACCTATCGGCTGTGTCGTCGCATCGTCATGTTCCACGACTTTCCCGAGTTGGGATCAAAGCCCGTGCCGGTGCGCGAGCTGACCCTGTTTCACGACGAAAACAGAGTGGCCACCAAGTTAACGGAGGTGCAACAGCAGGGCTACATCGCCAAGGGCAATGAGGAGCCGGATTCCAAATCCTTTCCCGCGGTGAAGTACAAGTACTCCGCGGCAACGGTCGACACGACGATTCAACGCATCGATGCGAAAAGCCTCGAAAACCTGCCTCAAGGCATTGGTGGCAACTACCAATGGGTTGATCTCGACGGAGAGGGCCTAAGCGGCATTCTCACCGAGCAAGGGGGCGCCTGGTACTACAAGCGAAATCTGGGCAGCGGCACGTTCGGGCCGCTTGTGAGGCTGGGGAAAAAACCGAGCCCATCTCAGATCAGTGGTCAGCCGCAGCTCGTGGATATTGATGGGGACGGCAACCTGGAGCTGGTGCTAAATACAGACCAACTCTCAGGTTTCTTTTCCTTCGCTGACGGTCAATGGGAGAGTTTTCAATCGTTCTCCAAACGGCTAAACATCGATTTTGCCGATCCGCGAATCAAGCAGATCGACCTCACCGGAGATGGTCGGCCCGACCTGCTGATGGCCGAGGACACCGTTTTTACCTGGAATGAGTCGTTGCTAAAAGAGGGATATGCCGAGACGCGCAAGGTGTTCCATCCCCGGAATGAAGACCAAGGACCGCGGGTGGTCTCTGCCGAGCCGGTGCAAACCGTGTTCTTGGCTGACATGACCGGTGATGGGCTGACCGACATCGTGCGCATTCGCAACGGCGAGGTGTGTTACTGGCCCAACCAGGGGTATGGACGGTTCGGAGCCAAGGTGACCATGGCTGGAGTAAAACCGTTTGCCCCGGCCGACCAGTTCAACCCGCGCTACATCCAGTTGGGGGATATCGACGGCAGCGGCACGGCAGATATCTTTTATCTCGCCGGCACCACCGCCCGGTACTGGCTCAACCAATCCGGCAACAGCCTCAGCGATGAACACGTGCTGGACCAGTTTCCACCGGTGGACAGCTTATCTAACGTAAACGTCATTGATCTAATGGGCACCGGCACCTCCTGCCTGGTCTGGTCCACCCAACTGCAAGGTAAGGCCGCCCTGCAGATGAGCTACATCGATCTGCACCAAGAGGGCAAGCCGCACCTACTGACCCAAGTGGACAACCAAATGGGCAAGCAGGTCAACATCACGTACAAGCCCTCGACCGAGGACTACCTGCGGGACCAGAAATTTGAGCATCCCTGGATCACCAAGTTGCCGTTCCCGGTGCACGTGCTGCGGGAGGTGGAGACGCTCGATCTGATCGGCAACGTCAAACACCACACGCTCTACCGCTACCATCACGGTTACTTCGATGGCCCGGAAAGGGAATTCCGCGGATTCGGCATGGTGGAAACCATCGACACCAAGGACTTTGACGCTTACGACGCTGATCAAGCCAATCACTACGTCAAACCTGTGTTGACGAAAACCTGGTTTCACAACGGTGCATATCTCAAGCAGGACGCGATTTCCACACAGTATGCAAAGGAGTACTTCGGCGGAATAGACGCCGATAAGCCGGACGTGCTGCCCGACACCGTGATTCAAGACAAACCCGCGTTAAATGCACAAGAGCTGTGTCAAGCCCATCGGGCACTCAAGGGCCGCACCCTCAGACAAGAGGTCTGGGAATACGACGCGGAAAACAAAGAGATCGTCGGAGACGCGCCGTACACCGTGGCGGAGAGCAACTTCACGGTTCATCTGATTCCTGTCCAACAAAAAAACAAACACGCGGTGTTTCGTGTGGATCCCCGGGAGACGATCACCTGGCACTACGAGCAAAATCCAGCTGATCCCAGGATCGCGCACGACTTCATTTTGGAAGTGGATGACTACGGAAACGTCAAGAAAAGCTGCGCCGTCGTGTATCCCAGACAGGGAGCGAATCACCCAACCGAACAAACCAGGCTCTACGCCACCTATTCAGAAAATGAGTTCATCGATAAAGATCCGTGGGTCGGCGGCCCGCCGCCGAATTTCTACATGGTCGGGGTCCCATCTGAAGCAAAGGCCTACGAGCTGGGGCCGCTGACCAAACCGAATGATAGATACCTCTCCGTTGACGACTTCGGTACAGAATTGGGGCAAATCAACATCGAATCGGCGATACAGCTAAGATTTGATGAAGCGCTAGACTACGAATCTTCGAGTATTCAGAAACGCCTGCTCTCCTGGCAGCGGTTCAAATACTGGAACGAAGCACAAGACGGCATAGCCACCGACGTCACCGACAAGGCCCTGCTGCACCATGTGGAATCGGCCGTGCTGACCGACGAGCTGCTGGATGCAGCGTACGGAGACGGCACGCCCGGCAGTAGTGCTATCGACGGGACCAATCTGTCTAATGCGGGTTACGTCGAGCTAGACTCGAATGGTTTGTGGTGGAATCCGGGTTTAATTCAGCACTACAGTGAGGGTGATTTCTACCTGCCCAGCCGAACTGAAGATCCGTTTGGTCATTCGGTATCGGTCACGTACGACGACTACCACATCGCCCCGGTAGAAACCAAAGACGCTTTGGACAATACAGCCACTGCTGAAATTGATTACCGAACGCTCAGCCCGACGAAATTGACCGATCCGAATGAAAACGTGTCCGAAGCGATCACTGACCCACTGGGCTTGGTCATTGCGACTACTGTGTACGGTTCAGAAGAGAGCCCGCCGGATCAGCCCAATAAAGGCGATGATCCGATCAGCAGCTACACTATCGTCATACCACCCAATCTACGCCACGTGGTGGATAACCCCCACACCTACCTGCAAAACGCGACGACCTTTTTCTACTACAATTTAGAGGCCTGGAGCCGAGACGAAACCAATCGCCAACCACCGCAGGCGATCGGCCTGTCCCGGGAAACCCATGTCAGTGAAGGCGGAGGCAACGGTTCTAGTCGAGTACAGATATCGCTCACTTATTCTGATGGTTTCGGCCGGGAGATCCAATCCAAGCTCCTCGCTGAACCCGGGGGAGCGTGGGTAAAAAACGGTGAGGAGTTCAATTGGCAGGACAATGTGCCCGAGCGCTGGTTGGTCTCCGGCCGCACCGTGTACAACAACAAAGAGAAACCAGTCAAACAGTACGAGCCATTCTACAGCGCCAGCTCGGAATACGAGCCCGAGCAGTTTTTCGCCGAATACGGTGTCACGCCGACCATTCACTACGATCCACTGCTCAGGGTGATCAGGACCGATACACCGAAAGAAGAGAGATCAGACGGCGCGATGTTGTACCTCCACTCAGTGGTGCAGTTCACCCCGTGGGAGGTAAAAACCCACGACGCCAACGATGCGCTCATCGGCGTGCCCGACCTGCTGGAGCTAGAAGAAGGAACGTCGTACTATCTCGAACATAAAAGTGCGATCGAGGGCGCAATTGACGCGGGCAGCCTCTCCTCTCTCAACGATGAGCAAAAAGCCCTGGCCAGGACGCTGACCCATGCGGGGACGCCAGGGGTAGCTCTGCTCGATACGCTGGGACGGCAATACCTCACCAAACAGACAATCACCAGGCCGAATTCGAATCGACCGTGGGAAGTGGAGACCACCCACGAGATCAGCACTCACACTGCCTTTGACATCACCGGTAAACCGCTGGAGGTCACCGATCCGAGGGAATTGCTAGCCTTTGAGTACAGCTACGATATGGCCGGGACCACTCTGCGCACGAAAAACATCGACGCCGGAGACGACCGGGTGCTGGTCAACGTGATGGGCAATCCGGTGGTCAGTCTTGATGCTCGGGGACATCAGATCACGGCCGAGTACGATGAGCTCCATCGGTTGGTCACCAAAAGGGTTGAAGGGGGTGCCTTCACCACGGCTAGAGTCGTGGAGCAGCTTACCTACGGTGAAACGGCCACCAATCCGGAGAACAACAATCTACGGGGACAGCTGATCGAGCACAAGGATCAGGCGGGCGTGACCACGGTAGAGCTGTATGACATTAAGGGACAGCCGAGGAAGAGTCAGCGCCAGCTGCGCACGGAGTACAAAGAGGAGGTCGATTGGGCTGGTGCAGAGGCGCTGGAAGACGAGACGTTTTCCAGCGAGTCGATCTACGATGCGTTGGGCAGGGTGATTGAGCAGCACAACCCAGATGGTTCAGTAATCAAACCGCAGTTTCACCAATCCGGTCGTCTCAATAAAATGTTCGCCCAGCTTAGAGGCGACGACACCGATACGCCGTTTGTCGACAGCATCACCTACAACGCCAAGAGCCAGCGGGAGAAGATCACGTACGGCAACAATACCGAGACCACGTATGAGTATGAGCCGACGACGTTCAGGCTCACAAAACTGCACACGGTTCGTACGAGCGAACCTCCTGCTGTTTTTCAGGACATCAGCTACATCTACGATCCTGTTGGGAACATCGCCAAAATCCGTGATGATTCCAGTCCAAACAAGCAGGGCGTTGAGTCTCTACCAGAACCTGAGGGTCAGTATCTCTACGATGCACTTTACAGGCTCATCGAGGCCAAAGGGAGAGAACACCTTGCTCTAAATGATAACTCAGTTCCGTATAAAGACGACAGCTTCAAACAATCAGCTTCGCTGAACGATGCCACGCAGATTCGACCCTACCGTCGAATCTACGAGTACGATGAGTCCGGGAACATGACGTACCTTCGGCATCATTCGCCCCATAGTACGCACAAGTTCACCCGGCAAATCGACATCGACGCTGGTAGCAACCGAGGACTTCTACACGACGAGCTCTATCCGAATCCCGATTTCAGCCAGCATTTTGACGCTAACGGCAACCAAACCAAGATGGAGCATTTGAGGAACATCACTTGGAACTATCGGGATAACATCGCCGGCGTGACAAGCATCGAGCGAACATCCGGTCCAACTGATGATGCCGAGTACTACGTCTACGATGCGTCGGGGCAGCGAACTCGAAAAGTGAAAGAGACGTTGGACAATGGCATTGTCAAAATCGAGGAGAAGATTTACCTTGGAGGGGTAGAGATCAAGCGCCGTCGTGAAGAAGGTTCTTTGACAAACGATGAGGAACGTTGGTCGCTGCATGTGATGGACGACCAGCAGCGGATTGCCTTGGTGCACAACTGGAGTGCACATACATTTTCCAGTGGATATGCGCCGGCGCTGGACACCAATCATCTGCGGTATCAGTACGGCAATCATTTGGGCTCGGCGAGTTTGGAGTTGAATGGGGTTGGGGAGCTGATTTCGTATGAGGAGTATTTTCCGTATGGTGGGACGTCGTTTATCGCTGGTCAAAATCGGGTTGAGATTGGGCTGAAGGAGTATCGGTACACGGGCAAGGAGCGGGACGATACGACTGGGTTGTACTACTATGGGGCTCGGTATTATGCGCCATGGCTGGGGAGGTGGTTGAGTGCTGATCCGGCAGGGCCGGTGGATGGGTTGAATTTGTACGCCTATGTAGAATCCAATCCCATTGTTTTCAATGATCACAACGGGCAACAAAAAGGCAGAGCTATTCGACCTGATCTATGGACGAAAGATCTGCTACTAGAGTTTGCACTTGAAGCATCAGTTGGCGGCGATGTAGATCCAAAAGAGACTGATCCTCACAAAACCTATACTCCTGCGGAAGGCGGTGTTGGCGGCGCGGCGGGTGGAGGTCTAAGGGTACTTTCACTAGGAGCCATACCTTTTGAAAAAAATCCCACGGCATACAGTGCTGAGGCAGCCGAAGTTGTGGCTGAGCAAACAGGACCAGTTGGCGCACTGCAAAGATTGGTAACCGGCGAAACGGTGACTGGGAAACCGGCCAGTCGCTCTGAAGCAGCAGTTGAATTGGTAGTTGGACTCGGACTCATCGCACTCGGGATGTCCGGCAGAATAAAATCGAGATTCGGCCGAGCACCCAAAAAAAATGTGCCTACGATGCGTTCTAGGGATACTGCCAATGAGAAACGTATCTATACAAATAGAAAGGCAGCTAGTCAGACCTCGGAAACTACTGCGGAAGGGGATGTCCAACACGAGCCCAATCCGTTTATTGGTCCGCGCTTACCAAACGGTGCCACCAGCCGTAGCCCTTATCATGGGCCGTGGGGTGATGCCACTTCGAACATACCTCCGGGTGGAGGGACGTGGGGAGACTTTGTAGAAAGAGTGGGTGGTGGTGCAGCTCCGTCCACTGGTCCCACGAGCCACGGTCATCACATTTTTTTAAAACGTGGTCGGGGAGAGGCTGGCCGTGCAATCGCCGAGGAAGGGCAAGCGATCTTACGAGACGTCGGGATTGATCCTATTCTTGGAAGCGAAAACCTAACTCATGCTCCGCTTCATGGGACTGGAATCCACACCCGTGCTACGCAGATGGAAATACTACAGGGCCTTCGCGCTCTAAGATCACGGAATGCGCCGCGAGCCGATTATGAGCGGCTACTGCAAACATTTGGCGAACGCGCTAGGAATGCGCCGGTCAACAGATAAGGAAAAACATGAAAAACGAAAAAGAAAATGAGGTATCGGAGGCTTTGCACAAAGAGATTTGTTCATCTATCGAGCAGCTATGCAAAGCAATAGACACCAGTGGTCGCGCAGATAAGTTAGCCGCGATCGGACTCATCACAACCGACGACGTTCTGACCATTGGGTCTTTCCTTCGATTCGAAGGTGATCTTCCAGGCGACGCTGAGCCATACCAACTGTTGTCTCCAGTAGAATGGACGCGGTCAGAAGAGCATGCCTTCGATAATCTGAACCAGTACCTTGCATCAACCAGACCGCCAGCCGGTGAGTCGGATGAAAAGTATAGGAAACGGGTCCACAACATCTTCGAAACATGCGCGGTCGTTCTTGAACAATTGGACCTCAGAAGACGCTATGGTTCAGCTCTTTTTTTGACATTTACAGGTGTAGATCCGAATCCGGTTTTGGAAGCTGAGGAAAAGTTATTTGTTAACCGATTGAATTCTTCTGGCGTTTTCGAAGAATGGTGCAACGAGTTTGACTGATGAATAGTCCGGTGACATGTCGTCCCCCGATTGTGGCTCATAGACAACCCCCCGGTTGTGGCTCCCCAATAACAGGTGCCACCGTCTTTTCGGCCCACCGCGAAAAAGAACCCAAATAACAGGTGCCAAATAACAGGTGCCACCGACTTTTCTGCCCAAATAACAGGTGCCACCGACTTTTCTGCCCTCCGCAAAAAATGCGACCGGCACGAGCACGATCGGGGCACGATCGCTCGCTCGATGGTCAATAGGAGCGTGGATTGACGCGAACTGGATGTTTTGTTTGATTTTCGCTCTCAGTTTTTTGGGAATTTTTAACTGGTTTTGGCGCTGTCTGCAGACGGGTGCGCTGGCGTGGCTTTTGGCGGCGTCTTTTCGATCGGATCCGGTTGTCAGTTAGGCATTCTACAGTCGCGACGCAAAGTACATGCTCTTTAGGGGCGGGGGAAATGTTCCTCGCGGGAAATCTACTTCGAAGCAGCCCTGTCGGAAAGCGATCGATGCGACCATTCTCATGTTCTGTGTCTCGCGATATCTGTCTTTGTACTCGGCCTTTGCTTGTGCCGTACTCGCGTGACACAAAGGCTGGACGTCCCGCTTTTTGTCTGTCTTGGGACGATCCCGGTGGTTCAGTTTCCTCAGCCCCTGGACTCCGAACACGGTGCGATTGGCCGCTTTGCGTTCTTGACGAAATTTTTCTTCGTATTTTTGTAGTTGTTTTCTGAAACGTGTCTGTTGCTGGGATAAGGTGAGCCCTTGCCAGCCAGGTAGTGGGGTGACAATCAGTGGCACCCACTTAATGAACTCTTCAAGACTGCGCTTGCCGCTTGGCCCTCCTTGTTTCCACCACGCTGTTCTGTCGAAATAGAAATACCTCTGCTGCTCACCACGGGCCAATTCGGCGTAGGTCGAA
>JANQET010000238.1 GCA_028278265.1 Myxococcota bacterium | reverse complement strand
GATTTGGGGCCATTGCCCGGCAAACCACCTCGTTGAGCGAGCGGGGTATCGAAGCGTCGTACTCAATCGGCGGACGGTGCTTCACCTCCCGCACATAGGACAACGGACTATCGCAATTCTTCAGATCGAGCAGGGGTTGGCCGGTGAGCATCTCGTGGAGCACGATGCCCAGGGCGTAAATGTCGGTGCGCCGATCCACCGGCATTGCCGAGGCTTGTTCGGGCGCCATATAGGCGAACTTTCCCTTGATCGCCTCGACCGGCTCGTCGTGCAACCACCGGGCGCGGGCCACGCCGAAATCGGTGACTTTCACCGCCCCTTCGAAGGCGATGAGAATGTTCTGCGGCGAGACGTCCCGATGCACGATCTCCAACGGGATGCCCCGATCATCCCGGCGGGAATGGGCACAGTCCAGCCCCTTGGCCACCTCCTGGGCGATGTAGGCGGCCAACCCGAAGGGCAGGCGGAGCTGGTGCTCCCGAGCGGTATTTTGCAGAGCCAACAGATCGAGACCATCGACATATTCCATCGCCAGAATAAACGTCTCGTCAATCTGCTCGAACGCGTAGACCTGCACGATGTTCGTGTGATTGAGCCGCATCGCCACGCGGGCTTCGTCGACGAACATGTCGATGAATCGCGTGTTTCGCGCCAGCACCGGATGGATCTTCTTGAGCACGAGGAGTTTCTCGATGCCCTGCGCACCGCGCGCGCCGGCGAGGAAGACCTCGGCCATGCCGCCGGCTCCGATTCGGCGAATAATATTGTACCGCCCGATGCGCTGAAGTACCATAGATTAACTCGCCCAAATCCAAATACGAGAGTCTTTAGCTCCCCAACCGACCCATTTGTCAAGTCCATGGGTGACTTTATCTGCTGCTTTTCGCATCGTGTGAAGATTCATTTGCATCGACCAACCCACCTACCGATCCGGTTTTCGCCAACGGATCACTGCGAAACCACTGTCCATTTGTGACAACAGAGTTGGCAAATCAGTCGACACGGGCATGGCGGATCAGACAGCCCCGCTACTCCGCCGATGGCCGGGAAAAAGAGTGTTTTCAGTCGCCTGACCGCGTCAAACCAATGACCGGTCGCAGATACCAACGAGCGTGGCCGATAAATTGCACGAAATTGAACATGAGCAATATTTTTTTAATGCCGTTGTGCTGCCGCACCGGCACAGCAACCGACCTGTACGGCGAGTTGTAAATTCAGGTCAAAGGGAGGATGAGTAATGACCGATACGAAATGGCAACGGATAGGCTTGACGATCATCTTGGTCTGCTTTGCGCTGGGGGCGTTCCACTGCGGCGACGACGGCGGGGACAACGGAGAGGGCGGAGATGCCGATGCGGACGGGGACGGAGACAGCGATACCGATTCGGACAGTGACGACGAAGGAGCGATCATCATCGGACACGGCCAAACCGATCTGGCCGACATTCCGGCGGCAGCCATCGCCACCGCCAAGGAAACCCTCCACATCGCCTACCAGCACACCTCTCACGGCAGCCAGCTGATTACCGGTATGAACTCACTGGCGGACTTCCCGGCCTTCGACGGCCTCTACACCTGGGAAGAGGGCGGCGGCAGTAACGCACTGGATCTGGACGACAACGGCATCCCGGGCTGCGCTGATCTCAGCCAGGGGGACGAGGTCGACGAAAACGGAGATACCCCCTGGGTGGTGGCCACCAGAGAGCTGCTGGACGCCGACGGCAACGAGCATATCAACGTGATCCTGTGGTCCTGGTGCAGCATCGATGGGCACGATGCCCAGCGCTATGTGGACAACATGGAGAAGCTGATCGCCGAATACCCCGATGTCGCCTTCCCCTTCATGACCGGGCATGCCCAGGGACAGGGGGAGGACCTGTCCGAAAACAGCGTTCACTACAACAACGAGCTGATTCGGCAGCACGTCGAGGAACACCATCGATTGTTGTTCGATTTCGCAGACATCGAAGCCTACGATCCGGACGGCAATTACTATTGGGATCAGGATTTGTATGACAACCTCGACTACAGCGACGGCAATTGGGCAGTCCAATGGTGCGGGGCCAACGAGGGATCCGAATTGGAGCAGCTCACCACGGGCAACGGCGTCGACGGCTACTCCGGGACCTCGGGTTGCGCCCATTCGTCGAGCCCCCAGGAAGCCAATCTCAATTGCGTGCTCAAGGGCCGGGCCGCGTGGTGGATGTGGGCCCGTATCGCCGGCTGGAACGGCCAAAGCGATTGACGCGACATCGTAACTATCCGAAATACCATCAAATTTAATAAATAAGTCGACTAATCCGCCCAAATTCAAGTAAAAATGTCCTCGACACCGTCTAAGTAGCTGAGGACATCATGGACCCCTGCCGTAAATGTAAAACGCCGAATCCACCGACCAATCAATACTGTCGCGTTTGCGGTGCGGTTCTCGCGGTTCCCACCTCGATGGTGAAGGCCCAGCGCTCCTGGATCGTTCCGGCGGCAAAGACCATTCGCTGGAAGTGGATCATCCTGGGCGCCTGGGCCACGATCGGACTCAGCGCTATCCTGTTGGGATTCCTCTATGTCGTCGCCAGCTTCCTTTTCGAGCAGGCGGACGGGGAGCCGGCGCCGGATCTGGCCGCATTGGCTGACGACGTGCTGGCTCTGATCGTGATCGGCGCTTTTTTGTTTCTCATCGCCTTTGGCCTCGGTGGCTTGGCCTTGGGGCTGATCGCCAAGAAGAGTACGGTTCGCGAATCGGTGATCGCCGCCCTGCTGGTGGTGGTGCTGTTCGGTGCCGCGGGATCCCTGCTGACCGCTGACCTGCCGATTATCATCGGGGTGCTCGCCGTTCCCAGCATCGCCCTCGCCGGACTGGGCGGCTGGCTGAGTCAGTCCTTTCGCCAGGGACGGACCAAATGATCCGTCTGGTCCCTATCGGCCCCGGCCGCCGGGCAGCTCCGCTATTGATCGGCTGTTTCACCCTGATGGCCGGTGCCGCCGAGCTGGGCGCCTTCCCCCAAGACGAGGGTCCCGCGGACGCCCCGAAAGCAGATGGATCCGAGCAGGCGACCCCGGCCACTCCGCCGACCGTGGATCCCTGGACCGCGGTTACGGTCGAACCGCCCGGGGACGCTGTCCCGCCAGACGCCACTGTTCCCGATGCTGCTGCTCCCGATGTTGCCCCCCCTGACCGCGATTCGGAGATGGGCCCCTGGGTCAGCACGGCCGATGACGGCGATGACTCGGCAACCCCGCGCTACGCCCTGGAAAAAATCGTGATCAAGGGCAATTGGAAGACGATGGATCGGGTGATCTTGCGCTACATCACCATCACCCCGGAGGAGGTCTTCTCCGCCGATGATCCCCGTCTGCAGCGGGCCCGCTATCGACTGCTCGCCCTGGGACTGTTTCACGATGTTTCGCTCTCACTCAAGCGGGGATCCAAGCGGGGATGGGTCATCCTGCAGATCTCGGTCAAGGAGCGGAACACCATCGTGCTCGAGGATATCGTCGTCGGGTTCTCCGATATCACCCCGTTCTACGGCGCCCTGGACGTGGCCGAGCGGTCGTTTCTCGGCTCCGGGCTCAAAGTATCGGCAGCGGCGGTGCTCTCGCCCGAACAGTACGGCTACCGCCTCCGATTTTCCGATGATCACTTTTTGAATTCCAACTATCGTCTTCACGCCCAAGGGCTGTTTTCCCACGCCATCGACTTCTTCGGGCAAAACAGCGGTGAGTATACAGAGATGCTCTACGATCGGGCCGGCATTCGCCTGGGTACGGGGTACAACCTACCGGGAGAATACTACCTCTCGCTGGACTACCGCTTCGAAGTGATCAACGCCACGGTCCCGCCGTCCGGCTCCCACGAGACCTTCGATGAAATCCGTCCGATCGAGTTCGGTTTGCTGCCCGGTCATTCGACCCTCTCCAGTCTGCTCGTGGGCATCGTTCGCGACACCCGGGACAACCCGGTGCTCGCCTCCCGGGGACAGCGGATCGCCTTTGAAATCGAGCTCTCCAACAAAGTGGTCGGCTCGGGGTACAACTTCAGCAAGTTTGCCCTCAACTATGATCGACACCTTCACCTGGGCCGACAGCATTCGCTGAAATTCAGCCTCTTCGGCGGGCTGATCATGGGGGATGCACCGTTCTTCAATCGGTTCTTCGTGGGGGACTTTTCCGCCTTCATCCCCTCTAGGGTACTCGATCACAACTTCGCCCACCTCAATTCGAGCCTCCTCGAAACCTCGATTAAAGAGATGCGGTACGAGGACATGGCGGTCAGCGTCGGTGTGGAATATTCCATCCCATTCTATCGCGGTCACGGGTTCTTTTACGGCATCAACGGCTTCGTCGGGATCGGCCTGTTCGCTCTCGCTTCCGAAGAGGATCTGAGCACCGATCCCAAGAGCTACGAAGGTTACAAAGTCATTCCGATGGACTTGACGATGAATCTCGGCATCAAGGTGGACACGGAGTTCGGTATTTTCGTCTTCTCCCTGGCCAACCTGTTTCGCATGATCCCAACGGTGGGAACGGAGACGACCGAGTGAGGCTCACCTCTGCACGGCTGATCGGAGCGCTCGTCCTGGGGATCGGGTGCGCGCTGCTGTCGACGGCCCACGCCCAACAGGACGTGAAGCGCCAAATCGGTATCACGACCACCGATGACAAGCTACTGGTCACCTTCAGTTACAAGGATGTCTTCACCGCTCCGATCAAAAAGAAACTCAAATCCGGGCTGCCCACCCGGGTGGTCGTGCGGGCGTTTTTGGAGCACCGGGGCAAGCCGGTCGCCCTGTGGGCCCGCTCCACCAGCATCGTCTACGATTTGTGGGAAGAGGTGTTTATCGTCACCGATGAGGACAACCGAGGTCGACGCAAAGCCCGCGCCAAGAGCGCCACCGAGGCGATCAATC
>JANQET010000225.1 GCA_028278265.1 Myxococcota bacterium | reverse complement strand
ATCGACCTGCTGCTGACCGACGTGATGCTGCCGAACGGCATGACGGGCGTGGAGCTGGCCCACAAGGCCACGCGCCTACGGCCTCAGCTCCGCGTCGATGTACGTCACAACCGCCGAGCAGCACGAACAGGCAGCCAGGTGGCGACGAACCGCGTCCGCTTCGCCCGCACCCAACTCACCCAAGCGATACCGTTCGAGCACCATCCAGGACGGGGGTGTGTCGATGCAGGCGGTCATCGGGGGCCTCCGGTGCTCATCGGGGTACCGGCCTCGGGGATCAGGGCGCGGGCTTTGTTGCCCAGCTCGGACAACACCCGCTTCATCCGGGCGGTGTCGTGATGAGCGAACCGCAACGGTTCCTGATTGTCGCCGGGACGATTCGACCCCACCAGCAGGGCATAGGCGTGGACACTGACCCGCTCGGTGCTCAGCTCCTCAGCCGAAACACCGCTCAAGGCGGCGGTCATCGTCAGGGCGAGGTCAACGATAACGGTCGATTTGAACAGATTTATCTTTCGTCTCATTCGTCGCTTTCCCATGGTCGCTGCTGCGCAGTTCTATCGGGTTGACAAACCAGCGGCAACGATTGGGAAAAAATATTAGCACAATGTTCGGCCGCTCTTCTCAAACGCCGGATTCCCATAACCTTTCTTCTCATCGACCCTCCCCGTTTTGTCGGGTATCTTTTTGATAGAGTTGCGCGTTGTACGGCAGGGGGCGTGCGAAAGGGTGTTCGATTTGGATGAGCTTCACCGAGAGAAGATAGATCAGATCCGGGAGTCGTTGGGCCGGGTGATTCGCGGCAAGGGCGAGGCGATTGAGCAGGTGCTGGTGGGGATTTTGAGCGGCGGCCATATTTTGCTGGAGGATGTTCCTGGGGTGGGCAAGACCACGCTGGCTAAAGCATTGGCCAAGGTGCTCGGCCTTGAATTCGCCAGAGTACAATTTACCCCGGATCTGCTGCCCACGGATATTTTGGGCATGAACGTGCTCGATCCGCGGGATGGATCGTTCACCTTTCACCAGGGTCCGATTTTTCGCCAACTGTTGCTGGCCGACGAGATCAATCGCGCCTCTCCCCGGACCCAATCGGCCCTGCTCGAGGCGATGAACGAGCGACAGGTCACCTTGGATGGGGCGACCCACGATCTGCCTGCCCCGTTTTTTGTCATCGCCACCCAGAATCCGGTGGACTACCAGGGGACCTATCCCCTGCCCGAGGCCCAGCTCGATCGGTTTCTGCTGCGGGTTAGCCTGGGCTATCCCGGGCGGGCCGACGAATTCGCCATCCTGTTCGATCGGCAACTGACCGATCCCCTGGAACAGGTCGGTAATGGCATCAGCGCTGACCAGTTGCTCGATCTGCAGGAGACAGTGCGTCGCACTACCCTCAGTGAAGATGTGGGCCATTACCTGCTCAGTCTGACCGGTGCCACGCGGGATCATCCCGATCTGGAGCTCGGCGCCAGTCCCCGGGCCGCACTGGCCCTGTTTCGCGCCAGTCAGGCTGTGGCGTTGCTCGCCGGACGGGAGTGGGTTGGGCCGGCTGATGTCCAGCACGTCGCCGGACCGGTGCTTGAACATCGGGTGTTGCTCACCACTCAGGCCCGCTACGGCGGCAAGACGACCCGCGAGGTGATCGGCGAGATCATCGACACGGCCGAGATTCCCAAGTGAACTTCGCCCGGTTCAACCATGTGCTGGTGCCCCAGACCAAGGACCAACGGGATCGGTTGCGTCGCTCCCGGGGCGCCCGGTTCGTTTACAGGACGCTGGGCTGGGTGCTCCGTCTCTCCGACGAGGGGCGCGCGGCGTTGGTCTTCTGGTTGATCGCCGGTGCTGTTAGCCTCAATGTGAGCACGACCCAATTCTACATTCTGTGGAGCGCGGTGAGCGGCCTGTTGGTCGCCTCAGCGCTTCTCGCCGGCCGGTTTCGATTGGACGACGTGACCCTCGAGGTGCAGGTTCCCCGCCGCACGATGGTCGGGGAAGAGGTGACCTTCGGTCTGACGCTGACCAACCGCGGCGCCGCGGTCCATCAGGGGATCCGTTTCCGCGGTCCGTTCCTGCCGTGGGACGGTACCTATCGGTCTTCCCTGCCGACTGTCGAGCAGCTGGCGCCCGGAACGCGCCGACAGGCGACCGTCAATGTCCGGTTCACCGCCCGCGGCGAACATCACCTCGATGTGTTCGAGGCGTTTGCGTTGGTCCCCCTGGGGCTCGGTGCCGGTCCACCGGTGGAGAGCGAAGGGGTTCGTTTTTTGGTCGTGCCGCGAATCGCCCGGGTGTCCCGCTTTGCCACCCCGCTGACCCACCGTTACCAACCGGGCGGCGTGGCTCTGGCGTCACGCACCGGGGAATCCCGTGAGTTGGTCGGTATTCGGCCCTATCGACCCGGGGATCCGATCCGCGATCTCCATGCGGCGAGTTGGGCCCGCACGGGTCATCCGGTGGTGCGGGAGTACCAGCAAGAGTACTTCACCCGCATCGGCATCGTGGTCGACACGGGCCACCGGGATGCGAACGATGAACAGTTCGAAGCCGCCCTCTCCCTGGCCGCCGGGCTGATCGCCCACTTGAGCCGGGGTGAGGCGCTGATCGATTTGTTGGTGGTCGGAGAAGAGGTCCATCAACTGGTGTTGGGGCGCAGTTTGGGATTCCTCGATCAGGCCCTCGATCTGCTCGCCTGCGTCGAGCCCACGGCGACCGTCTCCCCCCAGACCCTGCAGGGCCGGCTCAACCCCTATCTCGGCCGGCTCTCCTGCATCGCGTTGATCACCCTCGATTGGAATGAGGCCGCCGTCAATCTACGGGATTGGATCACCTCGGCCGGGGTGGCCTGCCGGGGGCTCGAAGTCGCGCGAAAGGACGAGTCAAAGCCCCCAGGAGATGGGGTTACCCGGCTGACCGCAGAGGAGATCAACGGTGATCAGGAGCTGGTGCTGTGAGCATTCGGCGCAACGGATGGTTGGCCGGTGCCGTCGCCTTTGCCGGCGGATTGTTTGCCCTGCTGTCGCTGGAGTGGGTGGCGGTGGGTGTGGTAGCGGCGCTGCTGGTGACCGGGCTGTTTGTCAAGCGGATTGAATTGGATCGCATCGGGCAGTTGATCGCGGTGTTGTTTTGTCTGGCCGGAGCGTACCTGCTGACGATCGTGATCGGGGTCTCCGGGGAGAAGCACCCCCCCGGCAGCATCAGCGCCCTCGGTGCAGCCGCGGCCCTGTTCTTCCTGCTCGTCGCGGTAACGCGGATGTGCATCCGCAATCCCTGGCTCGGCGACCGGGGCACGGCCGGGTTGGCCCTCTTCGCGGTGCTGTCCTGCGGGGAGGTGGGTCGCGGGTTGCTCTATCCGATCGGTGCCCTGGTGACGCTCGGTCTGGCTGTCCTCGCCCTGCGCGCCGCTGATCCGGGTCGGCCCTCGCTGAGCGCGATGACCCCCAGGCATCGCCTCGCCAGTGGTGTGATTATCGCCCTCTCTGTCGGGATCGCAGCGGCCCTGGTGGTGTCCCTGCCGCTGGCCTACCGATGGGCGTTCCAGGCGTTCGAATCATCCTTCTTTGCACCGCGGACCGGGTTCAGCGCATTCCTACGGTTGGGCACTTTTGATGTGCTCGAACAATCGGACACGGTGGTGTTGCGGATCTACGGCAACCGTCCGGATCATCTGCGCGGGGCGGTATACACCCGCTATCGGGATCGGCGCTGGCTGGGAAAAAAGGGGGATCGACCGGTGACATTGGTGTTGCCGAGTCGCCCAAACAGCCAGGTGTCGAGCACTGAAATATTCTCGGTCAGCGGTGATCGGGATCGCTACTTCATCCCTCTCGCTGCGGCCGGAATCGAGGTCAGTGAGGGCCGGGCACGGGCAGACGGGACCGGGATCGTGTTCAGTGCCGAGGAGGGGTCAGCCGAGCGGGTTCACTTTGTGGCGTCTGATCGCGATCGGCCGATGGTCTCTCGGCCCGGTGCAGAGGAGTTGGCGATTCCCGACGAGCTTTTACCGGCGATCACGGCACTGGCCCGGCAATGGGCCGGTGTGAATAACGGCCCGGCCGCGCTGGACGCGATTAGCGATCATCTCAAGCGGAATTTCACCTATTCCCTCAGTTTTCAGCAAACCTCAAGGGGGGATCCGCTGCTCGCCTTTTTGACCGAGGTGCGGGCGGGTCACTGTGAGTACTTTGCCTCGGCGTTGGCCCTCCTCGGTCGCGCGGTGGAGATTCCCACCCGGGTGGTCAGCGGGTATCGGGTACAGGAGCGCAACCCATTTGGAGACTACTACATTGTCAGGGAATGGGATGCCCACTCCTGGATCGAGGCCTGGATTCCCGGGGAGGGCTGGCGGACCTACGATCCCACTCCCCCGGCCGAGCTGTTTGCCGGTCGATCCGCCGAATCCCCGATACTGGCGGGACTGGCCGATGGAATTGCCGCCGGATTGAGCGGGTTGGGGCGTCGGCTCGCCGAGCTGACCGTGGGACAAATCGGGCTGACGCTGGTCGCCTTGGTCCTCTTTTGGTTCGGCGTGCGGCTGGTGCGGCGTCTGCGCGGGAAAAGCCGCAAAAAGCGCACCGTCCGGATCCGGTATGGTGAGCCGCTCCCCGCGGCGATCCGTCTCATCGATGCCCTCGCTCGCCGGGGAGAGCCCCTTCGAACAGGGGAACCGCTCGAACACTACGCCGCGCGATTGGCCCTCTCCCCGAGACTCGGCCCCGCCGCTACCGATGCCGCGGCGTTACTGAACCAATACGCCGCCTGGCGCTACGGGAAACGGGGCGATGAACAGGGATTGACCCGCCGGATCGATGAGTGGCTGTCGTAGGCTCTGTCGAAAAAGGGGTGAAATCCAATTTAACTGTGCAATGGGACCACTATTGGGAGATGTAGGAAGCGATTTGGTAGCTCATTGAAGGAATCGGTTGGATCATTGGTAATCAAGCCCCCCTTCTAATAATTAATTCGGTCTCCGAACTCGTTGTGGCGCGACTTTCAGGGATCCCAAAGGCCCCTTCGAGTTTACTAAATTATCATATAGGCGATTGCCCCTAACTGTGATAGTTATCGAAAAACGCAAGGTTTTACACACATATTGTAAGTGCGATTTTAGATCACCGAAAAAAGGAGGGATCGAAAAAAATGCCAAGCCTAGAAAAAACTGGAATTCGGCAGTCGTCCTCTTGGCGAACACTGCTGGTGCTGTCGCAAATCATCGCGTTGACAGTCGCCTGGGCAGCCTCGGCCAATGATGGCGTTAAAGTTTACACCGAAGCAAACGAGAAGGAAGTGATCCAACTGAAAACGGACAGAGTTGCCGTCATCGAGTTGGAAGCCAACATCACGACCGGATACAACTGGTTGGTGGTGCCACAGGCCAAGACCAACCTGAAGATCATCGGCCAGCGGTACGTGCAGAGCGAATCGGACCTCCTCGGCGTGCCGGGGAAGATGCGGTACTACGTGGTCGGCGCCGGCAAGGGCAAGGCCCATCTCAAGCTGGTCTACGCCCGCACCTTGGAAGGGGGCGCGGCGCAGAAAAAGACCTTTCAGTTCTATTCGGCCGGCGTGTACAAAGGTGACTTTCAGCTGCCGCCCAGGCCGGGTTACAATCCTCCCCAAGAGATATTTACTCAGAACACATCCCGACAACTTCCCGACAATTTCAGCTGGTGCGAGGACGAGGGGTGCACCCCGATCAGAAATCAGGGGCAGTGCGGTAGCTGCTGGGCGTTTGCCGCGGTCGGACCCTTGGAGATTTTGGTGAAATCAAAGGATCAGACCCCTGATATCGATTTGTCCGAGCAGTACCTGGTCTCCTGTGCCAGTGATCACAACGGGTGTGGCGGCGGCTGGGATCCGATGGATTGGTTGGTCGATCGATCGAGCAGCAGCGGCGGACAACCCGGTGCCCCGTGGGAGGCCACCATGCCCTACACCGCTGCGGACGATCCCTGCAGTGGTCCCTATGACAAAGCCTATCGGGGCGATGACTACGGCAACGTGAGCAGCAACGTACAGGCCATGAAACAGGCGATTTACGACAAGGGGCCTATTTGGGCCAGCGTCTGTTCGGACGACAATTTCCAGGCCTACAACGGCGGGATCTACACCGATAGTTGCTACCAGGCGAACCATGCGGTGGCGCTGGTGGGCTGGAGCGAACCGGACGGCTACTGGATCTTGCGCAACTCCTGGGGAGTCGGTTGGGGCGAAAAGGGCTATATGCGCATCAAGTACGGTGCCTCGCAAATCGGTGGAACCTCTGCCTGGATCTCCTATGAGAGCCCCGGAGGACTGTCCGTGGATCCGCGGGACGGAAAGCTCTTTGCCGGACCTCACTGCGGGCCCTTTGAGCCGGAGGAGTATGTCTTTACGGTGAACAACATCAGCACCGATCGCAGCATTGAGTTTGAAGTGGAGTTCGATGTGGACTGGCTCGTCGCCGACGTGACCTCCGGAACGCTCGACGAGGGCGAGAGCGTCAATGTGACCGTTACCCTGAAGGACGAGACCCTGGATTACGCGGCTGGTGTCTACGAGGGACTGGTGACGTTCAAGAATACCACTGATGGCTACGGCACCACCACGCGCGCCATTACCCTCGACATCGACGGGAAAATCATGAGCCAATCGTTCACTCTCGACAGTGATCCGGGCTGGACGATGGAAGGGTCGTGGGAATTCGGCAAACCGACAGGACAAGGCGGCGAGAACGGAAATCCCGATCCGGACAGCGCCTATACCGGAGACAACGTGTTGGGGACCAACCTGGACGGGGACTACGGCAACGGCATCGACGAAGAATACCTCACGTCCACGGCGATCGACTGCACCGACTTGGTCGGCACGGAGCTTCGCTTCTGGCGGTGGCTGGGCGTGACCAACGGCGACTACGACCGGGCGTTCATTCGCATCAGCACGGATCAGTCGAATTGGGAAACTGTGTGGGAGAACACCGATGAGGAGATCATCGACGACGAGTGGACCCGCGTGAAGTACGACATCTCCGAATATGCGGATGACGAAGAAACGGTTTACCTCCGGTGGGTCATCGGCCCGACGACCGACGTGGTGGGCATGTGCGGTTGGAACCTGGACGACATCGAAATCTGGTCGGACAATCCCGATGACGATTGCGATGGGGATGCTGACGCGGACAGTGACAGCGATGGTGACACTGACAGCGACAGCGATTCCGACGCGGACAGTGACAGCGACAGTGACAGTGATAGCGATAGCGACAGTGACAGCGACTCAGATGGTGACGGAGACGGAGACGGAGACGGGGACGCCGATAGCGACAGTGACAGCGATAGCGACAGTGACAGCGATAGCGACAGCGACAGTGATAGCGACAGCGACAGCGACAGCGATAGCGATGCCGACGACGACGACGACGGTAGCGACGACGACGGCGGCTGCGGCTGCCACCAGCCGGGGAATACCCAGAACAGCTCGTTACTGAGTGTTATCGGATCCTTGCTCTAGCCAATCTCCACACCAGCCCCACCCATCAAGTCCTGAACCAGCGTAAATCAACGCTCCGGTTTTCAGGCGGCTTCACCATGTGGGTTGATTTCTGACCTATCGTCCTCGTTTTTTCAATTTCGTTTTTGATCTAACCAATTGAAACTACTACATAATAGTATTTATTTGGAACAAAGAAAGATATTTTTAGTGTAATATTGTACTTATGTTAAAATTAGTTCACAAGATGACGCATGTCTCGACATTCTGTAGGTTTACTATTTTATCGATTGTTTTGTCGTTGGCCGGCTGTGGCGAGGCGAGTCCCCCTGTAGTGCCGGATATCATTTCGGTTTCCCCACAGCCTTGGTGCAATAACCGTGACAACCCTCGTTTTCAAATTGAGGGGTCCAATTTTTCAGTCAAGGTGGTGCGAAACCTTTCAGGGGGCGGGGATGAGTTTCAGGTGGAGGGTCGGTTCACGGTCAATTTGAGACCCAACGAGGCGTTGACCAGGGAACGAATCGTGGTCTCGGGGGAAAAATTCGAGTGCAGTGAATGGAAGGGGGCGAACTGGGACCGGGTGATCAGCGTTCAGATGGAATATGTCAGTGGTACCAAGCTCGAAGCAGTGGCAGAAGGGGATTTGACACCAGGGGAAGCGTTGCCCAGTTGTGTGTATGAGCTGTTGGTCATTACCCCTTACGGATTAGAGGTGGCAGCAACTCCTTCATCGCCCGCGGCGCGGGGATTCTTGGTGGGAGCGAGCTCCCATCCGGCCTGTGGTGGCGGTGATGCAGACAGCGACACCGATGGCGATGCGGATGCCGACACGGACACGGATGCCGACACCGATACGGATACCGATGCCGATGCAGACGCTGATGCCGACACCGATACGGATACTGATGCCGATACGGACACGGATGTCGATACAGATACTGACACGGATACTGATGCCGATGCCGACACTGATACGGACACAGACACGGATGCCGATACCGATTCGGACTCGAGTTCAGACCTCGACACAGATGATACGGACACCGACTGGGAGCCCCAATGTGAACGGCGAATCAAACTGACGTTCAATAATCCGGAGCCATCAGAAACGCTGGTGGATTTTCCAGTGCTCGTCGTGTTGAACTCGGATCGCATCGACTACCAAGAACCATGGGTCGACGGCGAAGACATCCGGTTTTGGGATGGGGATCACTCGAGCACCCTTTCTCACGAAATCGAAGAGTGGGATGACAATGGGAATTCCTACGTTTGGGTCCGAGTACCGCAAATCGATGGGGCCTCGAGCGCTGATTACATTTGGCTGTACTACGCCTGCTCATCCGTCGGTGAACAGGATCCGGATGGGGTGTGGAGCAACGGATATACGGGCGTTTGGCATCTGAACCGGAGCTTAGATGATGCCACCGAGCACGGCCATCACGGGGCGAACAATTCCTCGGCGGACGCGGGCGGAATGATCGCCAACGGGCGATCGTTTTTCGACAACGGTGAGCACATCTCGGTCGCGGGCACAGAACGGCTCAGGACGAGTCAAACCGTATCCACATGGGTGCGATACACCTCGTTGAGCGCGGGAACCGGTGACAACATGCTCGTCTCCTGCGGGGGCCAGAGTGAAGCGAGCAGCGATAACTATCAGTACACACTGAATATCCAAAACAACCGGTCACTCCACATGTATTGGGAATACGGCAGTGGAAACGACTACAATGCAATGTACTCCACAAGCGCTGCGTCGATCGGTTCGAACCAGTGGCATCACTATGCCTTTGTCCGCAATAGCGCTACCGACGAGGTGACATTTTACGTGGACGGCGAGCAGCTCGGATCGGTGGTGGATTATCCCGATCCACCATCCGGTGGTGCCAACACCACCCTGTGGTTCGGTGCGGCCCAGTCCGGTCCCGATGCGTATGATCTGAATGGTCGCATGGATGAGGTGCGGGCTGCCGGGGTCGTGCGCTCGAGCCATTGGATGAAGGCCCAGTACTTGTCAATGACAGACAGCTTCATCACCTACGGTGATCCTGAGTAAAAGTTGGGATGGCTGGGTAAAACGTCGATCCAGCTTCAGACAGCGCTCAACCGCTGGGCGTAGTCGGTAAAGCTCTCCTCGGTGGCAAAGCGGGGCCGGTAATCGAGCAAGTCTGAAGCCTTGGCAATCGAGAGGGTCATCGAGCGGGCCATGTAGCGAACAGAAAAGCGGGTAATCAGCGGTTGTTTGGGGCCAAAGGGCAGGCGCGTGCCCAGCTCCATCAGTGCGGCCAGTGACCACGCGGCCTGTTCTGGTACCTTTTTGGGTCGAAACGGCGTGTCGACCACCCCGAGCATCAGCTCGAACCAGCGGGCAATGGTCAGCGGATCGCCGTTCGATAGATTGTACACTTGATTCCACGCGGTTGACGGAGCCGACAGGGCGGCACGGATGAGCTCGACCAGGTTGACGATGTAGGTGACATCGACCCGGGTTTCGCCGCCACCGATCAGCGGAAACCGCCTCCTTTTCGCCATTCTCAACAGGCGGGGAATGAAGGTGTTGTCATAGGGACCGTACACCGCCCGCGGTCGAACGATGATCACCTCGAATCCTTCGTCGGACAAGGCGAGCAGCTCCTGTTCGGCGGCGAGCTTGGTGATGGCGTAGTGGGTGAGTTGACGCGCCGGCAGCGGATCGCTCTCGAGGATATCGAATCGGTCTCTCCCGTCGATGTAAACCGAAGGGGTAGAGATGAAGATCAAACGGTTGATACCGTGGCGGCGACACGCCTGGATCACATGCCGCGTGCCCAGCACGTTGGTTTGATAAAATTCGTCGAACCCACCCCAATCCCCTGCTTTGGCGGCGCAGTGAATCACACAATCCGCAGGAGAAAAGGCCGCTTCGAGCGCCTGAGGGGACGAGAGATCTGCCGGCCGGAAGACAACTCCGTGAGATGTGAGCGCCCGACCGATTTCTTCATTTCGCCCGGTGGCGATCACTTGAATGCCGTTCTCGTGCAACTGCTCGGCCAGGTTGCGGCCGATGAACCCGGTCGCGCCGGTGATGATGATCTTCATTGGACCGCCTCCCTTGAAACGATAACGCCGTTGTCATCAGCATACCGCTGCAACCGTCCGAAGGAGAAGTAAAAAAGGGCAATCCATCAGTTGTTGGCGGCTCGCTGGCGTTGGCGTTATGTGATGGTTGAGGTGCAGCACTTCCACATAAGGAGAATACAAATGTCTCGATATGTTTTGGTCTATTTAGGTGGCGATCAGCCCGCGAGCCCGGAGGAGGGCCGGCAACATTTTTCCCGATACATGGACTGGTTATCGTCGTTGGGAGAGTCGGCGGTCAGCCCGGCCAATCCGCTGAGGAACACGACCACGGTCAAGCCGGATGGGACCGCAGTCCCCGGGAGCACGACAGCCATGTCGGGGTACACCGTCATTGAGGCGGAATCGTTGGATGCGGCGCTCTCCATCGCCAAGGCCTGCCCCTTCCTCGATATTGGCGGTTCTCTCGAGGTGTCCGAGCTGGCTGAGATGCCGAACAAGAAATGAAATAGCACGAATTCCCCACTCCCCTGAGTCGATTGTCCATCAGATCAGGTTACATTCTCGGGACAATATGACTTCAACAAACGGGACATCAATGGTATGAGGAGAATTTGGATCAGTTGATCCAAACGGTTCTATATGAGTGGAACGGGTTTGATTTGAGTGGCGGCGTTCATACCGGGAGGCAGTGAGACACTGCTCGTCATCGCCCGGGCCAGTTGGCTTCGAGGCAGGAATTTCAGCACGGCACTCGTGCGACAATTTCATCCAAAATCTGGCAGCAGGAATCTCGGTGAGACCCCAGATCCCTGTTTTGCACAGCTCAGCTTTGTTCAACAATTTCAAGGAGGACGGATCTGATGATGAAAAGAATCACAATTTTTTGGGTATTGCTATTGTCGGTAAACATGGTGGCGTGCGGTGACGACGATGAAGACGCACCGGACGCGGGTGGAGATGCGGACACTGACACAGATACGGATACAGATACGGACACTGATACTGACACTGATACGGATACTGACACGGATACGGATACCGATACCGACGACACTGACGTGGATCCAGCGGATAGCCTGATCTGGAGTGTCGCGACGTTGCAGGCGGAGCTGACCGCCGGAGACGTGGTGGTGCTGGATTGCCGGGCTAAAACGCCTGATCCCTCGACCGGCGTGCCCTACCTGCCCTACGATGTGGAGCATATCCCCGGGTCCCACTATTTCGATTTCTTCCTCTTTGGCGATCCCTATCCGGACGAACCGGCCACCCCCGCCATCGAGCGGCTCTCGGACTTGGGCATCACCATCGATACCCGAATCGTGCTGTACGACAAGGGCATCGCCAATCCCCACGGCAAGGTGTTCTTCAACCTCGAGCGCCTGGGCTGCACCGACGTGCACGTGCTCGACGGGGGGATCAAGGCCTGGAAAGATGCCGGTGGTGCGGTAACGGCCGATCCGTCGATTGATCCGGTGGATTCGACCTTTACCCCTGTGGTGGACAACTCCAGCTACTACACCCTGACGGAGATGAAAGCCGACTACGACGCGGTCGTCGCCGGGGATCAGAACACGGCAATCATCGACTACCGGGAGGCCCCCCTGTACTGGGGCCACAAAATCTGTCCCGATGCGGCCCGTCACGGTCACATCCCCCACTCGACCCTGCTCGATTGGCACGATTACTACGAGACGTTTACCGGAATGTACAAGACAAAAACGGAGATCGCTTCGTTGACTGCTGCGGCCGGCGGAGATCCGGCCAAGAAGAACATTGTGCTCTGCAACAAGGGATGGCGGTCCGGTGTGGCCTACCTGGCGTTGCGCCATGCGGGGTACCCCCGGGAGAACATCAAACACTTTGTCGGCGGCATCCGGGAGTGGGCGGCCCAACCTGAAGCGACCTATCCGATGAACACGGAGGGGTGCTACACCTACGACGCAGCGGACAAGATTCCCGACGGCAGCGGCGCCTCCCGCAGATTCGGCGGCGGCTCGGCCCAAGTCGGCGCACAGGTCTTCTGTCTGGGTGGGTACACCGCCAACAGCTCGGGTGCTCTTGCCAGTAAGGCGAACCAAGCTTACGACATCGCGGCGACCACCTGGACCGACTTGGCGGACCTGCCGGCCGAGCGGATGTTTGCCGCGGCCGGCACGGATGGAACCGATATTTATCTCTTCGGTGGTTTGGACAACGCGGGCACGCCGGTGGCCACTGTCGAGCACTACGGTGTGACCGGAGACTCGTGGAACACGCTGACCGCAACCGTTCCGGTCCCCGTCGGTGCGACCGGTCGATTCGGCGGCGGTGCCGCCAGCCTCGGTGGATTGATTTACCTCGGCGGCGGCCAGACCGCTCCACAGGCGGATGTCAGCGCGAACTACTCGGCGGAATTCTACGTCTTTAATCCCGCTGCAGCCGCGGGCAGTGAGTGGACCCAACTGGCTGATCTCCCCGGCGGACACGGCCGTCGGGATTTCGCCCTGGTGACAGATGGGACGGATCTCTACCTCCTCGGGGGGTACTACATGGACGATTCCTCCGGAACGGCAGAGGCCAAGGTACTCGGGGATGTCTGGTTCTACGATGTTTCGGAGGATACCTGGGCGGCCAAGGCCGACCTGCCCGAGGCGGTGGCTGGTTTGGGCGCGGTTTGGACCAACGATCTGCTCTATGCCACGAGCGGCTACGCGGCAGCCGGCTCGAGGTTCGATATGTACGAGTACACCCCGGGCACGAACAGTTGGGCCAAGAAAATGAAGAACGGTCGAAGTGCTCAGCTCGGTTGGGCGCGCTCCTGGTTCTTCGTGGGCGTGTCGGGCGACCGAATTGCCACGATCGGTGGATACGGGGGCAAACCCACCCTGGTAACGACCACACCGAATGGGGGGAAAACCCATTTCAATCAAGTGTATGTATACGATCTCAGCAACACGTTCGACTAATTTGATGAACGTGAGGCGGAGCCGGTGAGCCGGATGAACCCGAGGAAAAAAAAACCGATTCGACGATGGTGCGGTAGTGTATTGCTCGTGCTTCCCCTGTCGACTATCGGCTGCAGTGCCGATGAAGATGGACCGCTGGTCGATGCCTCGACCGGGGGAGATACGGATACCGATACCGATACAGACACCGATGCGGATACGGATACGGACACGGACAGTGACACGGATACGGATACCGATACGGACACCGACAACGACAGCGACACCGAGCCGTTGGTCGATCCTTGTCCGATTGAGGAAGATGAATACGCCACCGGTGGGTATATCTGGGACATTGAGTGCATGACGGTCGCCCAATGCGAAGTCTCATCAGAGATCGATTTTATCGTACTGGACGATGTATGGAATGTCGCCTGCACCGATCCCTCTCAAATTTGCTGTGCCACCGCCCTCTACCCCGATCCGGATTGCTGACCGGACAAGCATGATTAGTTGCCGCTAGTTAGTGGTGACCCGATACGAAAAATGAGCCAACACCATCACGGACACCGAATCCCTGTCCCTGGGCATTAGTCAATGATCCAATGGAGTCGCTTTTCCTTCCACTGATCGAGTACGTCAAATAGCTTTCCCTTCAACTTCGGGCTCAAGTAGAACCGGGGATAGAGCAGGTCGTCCTCGGGATCGATGATGCCCTGCTCGACGGCGATTCGCGCCAACTCGGTGTGGGGATAGATCCGGATGCCCGCGGTGACCCGCACGGATTGAAGGTCGAGGGAATCGGCAAAAGCGAGGCTTTGTTCCACAGTGCGCACGGTTTCACCGGGGCCGCCGAGTAAGAGGAAACCCAGCGTTTCGATACCGTGGGCCGAAAGCAATGTGGCGCACGTGCGGATATCCTCGACAGTGAATTGCTTGTTCAGATTCCTGAGCATCACCGGGCTGCCACTTTCCAGTCCCAGGCTGACCGAGACACAGCCAGCGGCGGCCATTGCGGCGATCAGGGATTCGTCGACGGTTCCGGGATTCAGGATGCAACGCCAACGGATCGGCAATCGACGGCGGTCGATCGCTGCGCAGAGTTCCTGGGCAAATGAGCGGGGGATGTTGAAATTGTTGTCCACGAAGTAGAATTGGTCGTGCCCTGCGGCCTGTAGATCGGCAAGCCAATCGACCACTGCCACAGGCGAGCGGGTCCGCGTTCGACGCCCCTCGATTTGTTCAGTGGCGCAATATCGACACCCCATCGCGCATCCCCGCCGGGTCTGGAGCGGTATCCACAGATCATTTGATGGATCGACTGTCGGGGCGATCAGCCCGACCGGGGGGAGGCTGAATCGGTCGAGCGTGGCTTGGTAGGTACGCTCGACCGATGACGGCGCATCCCGGCGCCACAGGCCGGGCAACTCTTCGAGCGCTCTCCCCTCGGCCAGGGCTGTTACCAACGTCGGAAAGGCGGACTCTCCCTCTCCGGCAATTCCCATGTCCGCTCCCAAGTAGTGCAGAGCGGCGCGGGGAAACATGCTGTATCCCGGGCCGCCGAGTACGATCGGCGCGGTGCTTCGTCGACGACAGATATCGATCACCGGTTTGACCTTCTCCAACAGAAAAACCGGTTGCCTCATTTTCTGGTTGTCGATGTTGCGCACCGAAACGCCGATCAGATCGGGCTCGAATGTGTCGAACGTGCGGTTGAGGGGAAAGGTGGCATCTTCCTCACCCGCCAAATCGAGTACGGTCACCTGATGGCCGTCCCGCTTGGTCGCCTCGGCCACACAGGCCAAGCCCAACGGCAGAATGCGCATATTGATCAATTCGGTATTGGAAGAGACAAACAGTACCTTCGACATTTGACAGACAGCATAGTCAAAATTGTTCACCCGTGCCAGATTGATTGTCTCACTTTTTCGCGACCCCTAAATATCAAAAACGGCCACTCGAAGACCCCTCGATGTGGGATCATTGAAAAAATGGTTGCTTCGTTTGAGAAGAAGGAGTGTGTCATGTCAGTGTATACCCAACCTCGGCTCCGGGCATGTCTGCCGGTCTTGTTGCTGTGCGCAGCATCCTGCGAAGTGTCAACCGTGGAAACCGGCGATAGCGGCTCTACGGACGCGGCAGGTGATTCCGACGCGGATGCGGACAGTGACGGAGATATGGACACTGATACAGATACGGATACGGATATGGATGCGGATGCGGACAACGACGCGGATGCGGACAGCGACGGGGATGCCGATAGCGATTCCGATTCGGATTCAGACGGTGATTCGGATGGGGACGCGGACGGTGATTCGGATTCGGACGGGGACACAGAGCTCGATTGGTCCCAAAATCCGCCCGACGGATTGCAGCCCGAAGAGGTCCCCCAGTTCGTCAGTATCGGGTTTGATGACAACGCCTATTCCGGCTTGGACGGGACCGCCGGCACGGGCGGCGTGACTTGGGCGGCCGATTTCTTCAGAGATCTCAAGAATCCCGACGGCACACCGGTCAGGGTGAGTTTCTACATGACCTCCACCTATATCGAAGTTTGGGGATCGGAGAGCCACGGGTACGTGCGAAAGGCGTGGCGTACGTTGCTCGAAGATGGTCACGAAATCGGCAATCACAGCCGAACGCATCCACACGGGGCGAGCCATTCGGCCGACCAGTGGGAGAACGAGATCAGTGCCTGCACCGATTCGCTGACCAAACCGTTCGATCCGTTGGAGGACCCCATGTCCCCCGATGCGGACAACGGCATCGGCCTGGACGAGGCGTCGATCAAGGGATTCCGCACGCCGTATTTGGAATACGGTGACGGCACCCTCGAGGCGGTTCTTCGCGCCGGTCTGGCCTATGACTGCAGCATCGAAGAGGGGTATCAACCCGACCAGGACGGCACGAACTACTGTTGGCCCTTTACCTTGCATGACGGGAGCCCGGGCCATGATATCCTCGTGGAGTGGGAGCAGAAAGATCCGATCCAACCCCGGCCCGGTCTGTGGGAGATGCCGGTTCATCCGATCATCATTCCCCCTGACGAAGCGTGCGCAGCGTACGGCATTCCCCCTGGTCTGCGAAACAAGCTCCACGCGTTGGTGAGTTGGTTTGATCCGGTCAGCGGCAAAGTCACCGGGTTCGACTACAATCTGTGGGTTCAATTCCAGCTGACCGGGGAGGAGCTGCTGGCCGCGCTGAAATACACCCTGGATTTGCGGTACGACAACAACCGCGCACCCTTTATGTTCGGTGCTCACACGGACTACTACTCCAGCAAGTACACGGCTCCGCCCAATGCCAGCCTGGAGCAACGACAGGAGGCGATTGAGGAGTTCATCTTGTACGCGCTCCAGAAAGAGGACGTGAGAATCGTACCGATCGGGGATATTCTCTCCTGGATGAAGCATCCCGAGCCGTTGAAGGGGAGCCCATGGTTCAGCACGGCGGTGAGATGATGGGTCTCCCTCGAATTCTCTGCTGGTCGACGGTCGGATTGGTTGCTGCCGGGCTTGCCGTGTCCCCGGCATGCGACAGCGGTCCAACCGGAAATGCCGGTGATGGGGACTCGGGTACAGAAGGAGATACGGATGAGGATGCCGGCACCGATGCGGACAGTGACACGGATGGTGACGCAGACACAGATGGGGATGGCGATATCGATGTCGACGGGGATACCGATACGGATACGGACGGGGATAGTGATGCGGACGCTGACGCCGATACCGACACCGACGCAGATGCGGACGGGGACACGGACGACGGTGATCCCTGTGGCTACCAAAGTAACGGGACGGTGTTGAATGTCGCGGACTCCGTTCGGGTCTGCGTCCCTCCGCTGGTCTGCAATACCCATGAAACCTGTCCGCCTGAGTTGGGGACCTGCGTCGATGGGGTGTGTCGGTTTATCGGCGGGTACCAGGGCCTCAAGACCCTCCCCGAGGCGTGGGCCACCTGGTATTGCACCCTCCCCGACGGCTGCATGGGGGTGACCCATTTCAATACCCCGGCGATGACCTCCCAAATCGTGGCCCAGGCGCTGGCCATTCCCACCTGCTACACCGACAGTTCACAACCCTGCGCGGGTATCGCCGCATCTTCTCCCTGGATGGTCGGCAACAGCCAGTTGGCGATCGATCCCGACACGGGAACCTACGTTTCCGACTGGGGATTGGGGCTGACCGAAGCCACCGGACTGTGCTACGCGATCACCGGTCCGGGCGGCTCGGCAGTGGTGGCGATGACCGACCGCTGCGCTGGCTACTGCAAAGAGGGAGACGTCAACAGCAACGCGGAGTACCAGGAGTGCGGCAACTATCTCGTCCTCGGCGCCGAGGAGGTCTCTCCGAACTGTTCCTGCGTCGGTTCCGTGCCCAATCTCTGGGACGAGTGCTGCGGACCGGCCTATCTGGGGTGCACCATGCCGATGGAGCCGCGATGTGATTGGTGCGCGTCGAACAACCACCCCCACTTCGATTTGGATTCACACACCTTCAATCGGGTCTGCGGCGCCGATGCTCCTTTGGGAAGCTGCCGAATCACAGAGGTTGAGTTTCTGCCCTGCATCGAAGCCAATCCGGATTGGCCGCCGAGATCAAAGTGAGGATGGTCCGGCCCGGCCGGCTCGCCTCTCCTTTAGGTCGTTTTCGATCCTCACCATCAACTCATCGTCGATCCCGTAGAACAGAACGAGACAACCGCCCACGAGCGCACAGGCCGCGGGAATCCAGCTCATCAGGCTCTTTATTCCGACCAGGGTCTCCGGCGTCTGGGTGATATTGGCCTCAAAGCCGTACCAAGCGAGAATCCAACCGGAAAAGGCAATTCCCACCGTCCAGCCCATCTTCTGCGAGAAGGTGCCGGCGGAATAGAACAAACCGGTAGCCCGGTACCCTGCACGCCATTCGGAATGATCCGCGATATCGGCGAACATCGCCCAGACGATCGGAGAGAGCGGACCGGAGATCAGACCGCCCACCGCGACCATCAGAAACAACAGTCCCAAATCGTCTCTACCGGGAAAATAGTAGCCGGCGATGATCAGCGCCATCACCATGGAATGGATAAAGTAGACCCGTTTTTTACTGCCCCAAAGGCGAGTGAATTGCCGGGTCAATACGGCACCGATCAGATTGGTCACCGTGCCCACCAATTGGAACGCCCCCGCCAGGATGGGGGTGCCGATGTAGTATTTGAAATAGTACATAATCGCCGCGCCGTAGATGCAGACATAGGAGAGGGTAAACAGACTCATAACCGCGACAATGAGCCAGTGTCGATTGGTCAGCACCGTTTTGAGATCGCGGGCAATGCCGGTCCGCTGTCCTCGCGGTGGTTGAACCCGCTCTTTGGTAGAGATAAATGTGAGGACGAACATCATCATGGCGATGATCGCGAAGGTGCCGATGGTCAGCTGAAATCCCCGTTGCTGGTCAATGACCTCCAGGCGGACAATTGGCTTCGTCCAGTCCACTTTGCGGCTCTCAGCCCATACATCGACCTCCTCCGAGGTGTCATCCCACAGCGCATTCGCATCGATCGTCGTCCTGCCGAACCCCGATTCGAGGTAGTAGTTACCATCGATCACCAATTCGAGCGGCTTGGGATTTTCTGCGCAGTGTCTCATCAACCGTGTCTGCAAGGTTTTCTTGTCGAGCTGCTGCAGATCGCTCACTTCCAACGTGTCGTCCAAGGCGGCCCATGCGGCCAAGGCTTTGGCCCTGCTCTCGTCTTCGTAGACCAGTTGATTGATCAGAGTGTCTTTGGGCTTCACCCAAATCGTCGTGTTTTTCTTGACCTGCTTTAGATTCTCGAACAGGCCCTGGAGTTCGACTGCCCACCCCGCCTTGGCGGCCGCGGTTTCGTCCGTGATCGCGTCGAATTCAGCCTGCAACTGGACCGTGCCGACACCCTGCTCAACAATTTCTATCCGGTGGTCGGAAAGTGTCCTCGCAGTGAGGACATGGTTGGAATTTCCCCCGTAGAACGCCGCGAGAACCAGGGTCAATCCCGACACCGTGGCGCCTCCCGCATAGGCCGCGACGAAGCGATAGGAGGAAAGACTGGTGCGTTCCGCAGAGTTGGAAGTCATCACCCCCATCAAAGCTGAGTAGGGGATATTGATCGCCGTGTAGACCATGTTGATCAATGTGTAGAACCCGTAGGCGTAGATTATCTTCCACGTCATATTGAGCTGGGGGGTGGTAAAGGTGAGCGTTCCGATGACGCCGAACGGAATGAACATCCAGATGATGTACGGACGAAATTTACCCCACCGGGTCTCCGTCCGATCCGCAATGATGCCCATCAACGGATCGTTCACCGCGTCCCAAAACTTTGTCACGAAAAACATCGTTCCGACCACCGCCGCAGGGATTCCGAAGACATCCGTGTAGAAAAAAAGCGCGTAATAGATGAAGAACATAAAGTACAGGTCACACGCGTAGTCCCCCAAGGCGTAGCCCACCTTCTCGCGAACCCGCAACCGTCCATTTCCGTTGGGATCTTTCATTTCGTAGTGCTCCACGTAAGAGCGTATCTGCTAACGGTGGAGATGGATACCGCGGACCCAAAACCGCTCCGTGATTGAGCAGAATTGATCACAGGTGCGGTTGATCGGGACCGCCGGTGCCCCTCGGATCGGAATCGAGATGCCGCTTGACTAAACGAGAGGGAGGACGCTCATAATAACGAGATGCATGTCTCGTTTACCAAGGCGCTCAGCGGGGTGCTGGTACGGTCCACATCATGTCTCGCAGTCCCGGTGACGGCGGTGCTCTTGCTATTGGGTTGTACCGGAGAGCCGACGGTGCATCGGTCCCCAGACGGCCCGTCGCCCAAAGCACGAAAGACTGTTCCCCGGGTGTTTCCAAGAGGTGAGACCCTCTACGTGGGCGGATGGGATTGGGCCCCCCCGGTTACGTTCAATCGGTTGGCCCCTGATCCCAACTGGCCGGTCGACGGGGTCGTGCAGATCATGTACGAGGCACTTTTCGGGTACGACCAATTGTCGGGTGAACTGGTGCCCCACCTGGCCAGAGGGATCGAGCGGCGCCCCGGTGCGATCGCGGTCAAGCTCGACGCGCGAGCCCGGTGGAGCGACGGCATGCCGGTCACGGTGGAAGATGTGATCTACACCTTTCTACTCGATAAACGGTACCCCACACCGCGGCACGGCATGTGGAAATTTCTCGAGAATGTCGGCTCATCGAAACCCGGCGAGATTGTCTTCACATTGAAAAAAGGGAACCCCAATCCGCTCTACGTCCTGGACTACCTCTCGGAAAACGTCATCTTGCCCAAGCACATCTGGTCGGAAATCGAACGAAAAAAAGGGTGGAACCAGGCCGCACGAAAATCCGACTACATGACCCTGCTGACCTTTAAAAACGATCGAAATCCGGTAGTCTCCGGGCCGTATCGTCTCATCAGCTATTCGGATCAGAAAATTGTCCTCCAGCGCCGGGACGACTACTGGGGAAACGCGAAGTACGGCGCTCGCCGGGCCGCGCCGAAGTACATCATCCACCCGTTGCTGAGCACCAATACCGCCTATACCGACGCCATGGTCAAGGGCCATCTCGATCTCGCTGGGCACTTCATTCCCCGTATCTGGCACAAGCGAACCCACCAGGTCCGTGCCTGGAGCACTTCGCCGCCCTATCATCGGGCCGGCTCCATCCCCGCGCTGATGCTGAACCACGAACGCCCCCCGTTCGATGACGTGAACCTGCGACGAGCACTGGCCCATGCCGTCGATTTTGAACGGATCAACGCCTTGGCCCTCTCCAGCTACAGCCCCCGGATGAGACCCGGGTTCATTCTACCGTTCGGCGCAGAGGCTAAGTATTTCTCCGAAGAGGACGCCACCATACATGGATATGGCTTTGATATCGGCAAATCGCGAGAGATTCTCCTGGCGGCGGGCTACTCGTTCGGCAACAAAGGGAGACTGTTGCACAAGAATGGCGAGGCGATGGGGCGCTTTGAGGTCAAGTGTCCGCGGGGGTGGTCGGACTGGGAGAACGCCGCCCGAGTGCTCGTCGCCGGCTTTGGGAAAATCGGTGTTTCAGCCGGCGAACGGCTGGTGGACTACAGCATTTGGAAACGGGATCTCTCCATCGGGAATTTCGACATGGCCATCGATACACCGACGCCCATGTTGTGGCCCAGCACGCCCTGGCGCCGGTTCGCCCAGGTCATGTCCTCCCAAAACCGTCTCCCTGTGGGGCAGTCGGTCTATGAAAACTACGGCAGATATTCTGATCCCCAAGCGGAGCAAATGATCCGAGCCCTGCCGGGAATCGCGAATGAGTCCGAGCTGGTGACTGCCTATCGCGCCCTGAACATCAAGTTCATGCGGGACATACCGGTGGTACCACTGATGTATCGACCCACCCAGTTCCACCAGTTCAGCGAGAAGCACTGGCGTGGATTTCCAGCGGAGGAGAACCCCATCGCACCGCCCCAGTGCTTGATGATCGGCGCGGGAGTGAGCGGCCTGTGGGGACTGACTCCGGTCCCCCGCGGCACCCCGCAGCGGGCCAATTGAGCATGGGGTTGCGTCTGACAGGGCGGCAACGATATTTTCTCGTGCGGCTCTCATGGTACCTCCTGGCCCTGATCGCTGCCGTCACGTTAACCTTCCTCCTGCCGCGACTCGGATCGACAAGTCCGGTCGATTCGGTGCTGGCCAGCCTGAATACCGCGGGGATGTCCGCGGCGGAAGTTGCCGAAACGAGAGCCGAATTCACCCGTGCGTTTCATCTGGACGAGCCTGTTTGGCGGCAATACTTGATCTATTTGGGCCGGACGCTCACCGGTGATTTGGGCTTCTCGGCGGTGTCCTACCCCAACCGGTGCTGGGAGATGGTCAGCGAGAAACTGCCCTGGTCCCTTTTGCTGATCCTCCCCACCATTGTTCTGGCCTGGATTCTGGGCAACATTCTAGGCACTCTAGCGGCCTACAAACGCGGAGTGTTCGATAGGCTCCTCTTTCCCCTGGCCCAGTTTGTCGGTTCGATTCCGTTCTTCTGTTTCGGTTTGTTGCTGGTCTTTGTCTTCTATTCCCAACTGGCCTGGGTCGATGAATTGGGGGCTTATTCCGCTGCTGTGGAACCGAGCTTCTCCCTTTCGTTTGCAGCGGACGTGGCGGCGCACTATTTTTTGCCGTTCGCCTCGATTTTTTTCATTGTACTGGGGGGGCAGGCCGTTGGGATGCGGTCCCTGTGTATCTACGAGCTCGATACGGACTATGTGCGCTACGCCAAGGCGCTGGGCATTGTGGAGCGAAAGATCGTTTACTATGTGTTTCGCAATGCTATCCTGCCTCAACTGACCGGCCTGGCCCTCATCCTCGGAACGATGATCGGCGGCACCCTGATCACCGAGATTATCTTCTCCTACCCCGGCCTGGGAACGATGATGTTGCGTGCGATCACCACCAATGACTATCCGCTCATCCAAGCCATCGCCCTGCTTGTGGCGCTGATCGTATTGGCGCTCAACTTTGCCGTCGATCTGGCGATCGGCCTGTTGGATCCGCGAATCAAAGCGGGAGAGCCGATCGGGGACAGACGGTGAGGCGCCTCCTCTCCAATCGGCTTCCGCCCCGAACCGTCGTTGCCCTCGCTGCACTGTTGTTGCTCATCGGTATCGCGGCCGCAGGTCCCTGGTTTTATCCCCTCGGATCGACCGAAATATTCGAAATGTCCAGAGCCCCGTTTACCCCGCCGTCCGCCGTTGCACCGCTGGGCACCAATGCGCTGGGACAAGACGTATTGGGTCTGCTCCTGCTGGGGGCTCGAACCTCTTTCGCCATCGGCATTCTCGCGGGACTGATCGCCACGGTCATCGGTGTCCTCATCGGCATGGTGGCCGGCTTTAAAGGAGGCCTGCTCGACAACGCGCTCTCTGCGCTGACCAACCTGCTCATTGTCGTGCCGCAACTGGTGATTCTCGTGCTGATTTGCAATAGCGTTGCCCATCGGTCCTACGCGCTGCTGGCGGCCTTTGTCGGCACCACGTCATGGGCTTGGGTTGCTCGGGCACTCAGGGCACAGACGGCGAGTCTGCGTCACCGGGACCATATCGCCCTGGCCAGGCTCAACGGCCTGAGCACTTTTGCCATTCTACGAAAACACATCCTGCCGTATGTGCTCTCCTATGTGTTCATGGCCTTTGTCATGCAGCTCGGTGCCGGCATCTTTGCCGAATCCGCATTGAGCATGTTGGGGTTGGGACTCAGTGGAACAGAAGTGATCTCATTGGGCACGATGCTGCACCAAGCGGTGGAGAGCGGTGCCTTTACGGATGGACTCTGGTGGGTCTTCCTTCCACCGACGGTGGTGATCACGGTCACCGTGTACTTGCTCTATCTGTTGAATACGTCACTCGAACAGGCCTTTAACCCCCGCTTGCGGCGGCATTGACCAGAGGGAGCATGAACCAGCCGCCGACACTCAGAGTGGACCAGCTCAGTCTCGCCTATTTGGCCCGATCCGGTGAGCAGCTCCCTGTGGTGAAAGAGGTATCGTTTCAGGTGGCGCCGGGGGATGTTCTGGGAATTGCCGGGGAGTCGGGCTGCGGTAAATCGACTCT
>JANQET010000224.1 GCA_028278265.1 Myxococcota bacterium | reverse complement strand
GGGCTCTCCGCATCGTCGATCGAAATATTGATCCCCGGCAGAGCGACCGCCAAGGCGGGCAGCAACAGGATCGACAATCCGATGATGATCGACGCCGCTCGTGCTGGAGAACGTTTTTTCATCTAAGCCTCTGCCGTCGTTTCGTACTGACGGGACTGTTTGAGATCCGCCCGCATCCGTGCCATCGCGATCAAGCCGCTGACATTGGAGGGTACGGCGGCATTGCTCTGCTTGAGCGTATCGATCTTCGGCGCGGCTGTTGGCGGCGCGGCTACCGGCGGTGCGGCTACCGGCGGTGCGGTAGGTGGCGGCGCGGCAGCCTTTGCCCGGGCCACTGCCTGGGTCAGGGAGCGCTCCAACTCAGTTTGAAACTGGTTCGCTGGCAGCGGGTCCGCTGGGACCGCCGCCTCCTGAAATTCATCCGCCGGCACCACCGGTTGATCACCGTGCTCCGGCACCTGCCCCAACGTGGTCACCGTCTTATCCCCGACAGCGAGCAGAAACTTGGTGCCTTGGACCTTGGCCAGCAACAACCGTTGGTGGGCACCGAGCCGTTTCGACGAAAGGATCTCGATACTCTCTCCACCCATCGAAATTTTTTTCTGTTTCCTGCGCTTGACCCAAAAAGCCGCCGCAGCGACCACCCCGGCAAAGAGGAACCCCCAGGCGTACTGCATGACCCCCGGTTCGGCGACCGCTTTCCCGTTGGACGGGTCGGCAGCTGTTTTTTTGTTGGAAGCGAGATTGAGGAAACCCGACTTGGCGGGGGTCTCTTTTGTCTCTTCGTCAACTGGTGCGGCCGAATCCGATTTCACCGGTGCGATAGGGGCATCCCGCTTCCCTGTCGCCAGGGCATCCGTGCGCCCGGCAGGGGCTGACCCTTTGGACCATTTGGCCGTCGCGACGGGAGCGGCGGCTTCGGTTCTGTCCGGCGGCTGAACCGTCTGGGTCAACGACATCGAGATGACGATCTCCCCACCCCGCTGCATCGTCGTCGTCCGCGCGCACGCCGCGAGCGCCCGCCCGCGGGTAAACAGCTGGACCACACTGCCGTTTCCCGAGCGGGGCACGATGCGGACAAACTTCAGCGGTCCGCCCTTGACGACGGGAATGTAGTCGACCTTACGGGATTTGGCCCGGATGTCGGGCAACCGGATGCGAATCGAATCGTGACCGCAAATCATCTTCGATTGGAGCTCATCCTGCGGCGGATAGACGACCAGGCGAATCAGATGGGCGGTGGGTGTTTCTTCGACCACCGCAGCGGTAATCGTCGGAACGGGGGCGGCCTCACTGTCGATGCCGGGGGTCACCAATATCGTGCAAACCAATAGACCCATCAAGCGCCTCATACGCCACCTCCTGCCCCGCCGGTTTGAATGGCACCGGAGAAAGCGTCGTCGCCGATGATCTCCAGGATGCGCACCCCGTAGTGCTCTCCAATCACCACGGCCTCCCCGCGGGCAATCAGTTTTCCGTTGACCAGAATGTCCAGCTGTTCCCCGGCGGGCCGATTGAGCTCGACAATCGTTCCGGGCATCAGATCGATCAGCTCGCTCATCGTCATCGATCGCCGGCCCACCTCCACGGTCAGCTCCAGCGGAACATCCAGTAGAAAGTTGATCGACCGCGGCGGTCCCGGGGACGTCTCCGGGTTCGAATCGGCAGACGCCTGAGCCGGTTTCCCTGCAGGGGGAGCGCTCGGTGCGCCGGGGGGAAGGGATTTATTGTCGGGGGGATGGTTCATCTGACTCACTCCGGTTTTTAAAACGTTCCAGTATGCGAATGGCGATATTGCCGCGGGAGACCAAGGGCTGACCCTGTAGTTTGGTGACCCCGCCGATCAGCACGGGCAGCGGATCGCCGACGGTCGCGTTGATCGGAATTATCGTTCCGGGCCGGACCTCCCAAAGCTCGGACACCTTGAGTTGAAACCGACCCAACTCGGCGGAGAGCTCCACAGTGGCCTGCTCGATCTGACTTGCCAGCATTTTCCGTGCAGCGGTCGGCTGGGGAAAGAACAGCAGCGCCGGACCGCGAAACCACAACCCCACTTCGTTGTGATTGGGGCTGTGAAACAGGACTTCCATCCAGGGCACGAGGGGATCCCGATCCTTCCAAACGTCCAACGCATCGATCGACAGCACCGAGGCCTCTCGCACTTGGGAGGTGGTTCTTCCAGCGACGTTCACCACGTCCCTGAGCAGATCCTTTAGCAAGCGGTGTTCGAGCACGGTGAGATCCCGCTCCTTGGATTCGGATTCCTCGCTGTTCATGTCCGCGCCGGTGCGCCGCTCGATGTACTTCAACGACAGCAGGCGATCGATACCGAGCAACAGATTGGTCTGACCAATTGTAACGGTATTGATAATCGCGGTGTCGTCGCGAATCGCCGCCGGTTCACTCCCACTCCCCTCGGCCGCGCCGAAGGGATTCTCCCCGGCCTCCTCGATCAGTCGGGTTTGCGGCACGTCGAGCTTGATCCTCTTGGCCAGCGCCCCCGAGAGAAGGCCTTCGAAATGGGGAACCATCGCCCGCGCCGCGGTGGTCCAACAGTCGGTTGCCTGAGCGATGAATTCCCGTCCGGTGGTCAATGAGAAATCGTCCACCGGCGCAGGAGCCGCCGCATCGGCGTTCATCGCCGAGTAGATGGCTTCGAGTTCTTCTTGGGTGAGGACGGGCTCCATATTATCCCTACTGCGTTACAAACTCGGTGAAGTACACACCGGCAACGAGATCTCCCTTGAGGCGCTTGTTGATCCGCTTTTTCAGCGTCTCTTGAATCACCTTTTTCTGTTTGACGGTTTTGATCTGTTCCAGGCTGAGACTCGACAGGTACATCAACACCTCGTTGCGGACCAACATCTGCGCTTCCTCAAACGGGGCTTGACCGAGATCATTCTTGAGCTCTATAGAGAGGGCAGCTTTCAAATACTTCTGCACCCCGTTCTCCCCTTCGACGTTGACGATAAAATCATCGAGAGCGATCAACGGTCCGATCCCCGGGGCTGGCTCAACTTTGGCCTCCGGCGCCGGGGCGGCCTCACTGCCTGACGACCCCATCAGCATCACTACGATCACACCGGCGATGGCAACGTTCACCGTCACTGCGATGATGATCAGCGGCAGCTTCGATTTCTTCGGTTCTTGTTCTTCGACTTCGTCGGCCATCATTCACTCCTTTGCCGCAGCACGAAACTGACAGAGCGTTCAGCGCTGGTTTGAAGTTGCGGGTGCAGTGATTTTCCCAAAATCCATTGCTTTTCCATCTCTTCGATGATTCGCGCCAAGATCGCCGGGCCGTCCCGCCAGGTCCACGCGGCGATCACATCGGCATCGCCGCCCCAGAGTTTGACGATCGTCGCCACGTTGCGCAGCGTCGCCAGCCCCTGCTCGTCGAGCTCGGTTTGACCGTCTTTGAACAACAACCGGCCGGCGATAGAGACAGAAATTCCATCGGTCACCTTTTCGATGTGCACCTTCCCCTTGGACGCTTTGGCCAGAGGTTTGAGTGTGCCCAACAACACATCCGACGGGAGCTTCGAGGCGAGCCCCTTGGCCAGCTGCTCGATGAAATCCATCGCAAATTCACTGGTGCTCTTGCCGGTCCCCTTCCCCACTCCCTCAGCCGCGCGATACTGGGTTGACTCCCCCTCTTTCACCTCTTCGTCCGAAGAAATCGATTCCTTGGAGGCCATGAACGCGGCCAGTGGATTGAGGATGTCCATGAAGAGATTGGTCCCCGCGCTGGCTTGCGGAAAATTGAGCACGCCGACCGCGTCGTCGAAAAAGCCGAAGGTGGCCTTGAGCGCTTTGGCATCCAACGACGACATGGAGATCAGCAACACGAAAAACGTGATCAACAGAAACAGCAAATCAGACAACGTATCCATCCACGCATTGGTGTCGACTTTGACTTCGTTGCTCATGACGATCTACCCGACTTGGTGCTGATCAGAATCTCGACTCGCCGGTTGCTGTTGCGACCTTCCACGGTTGAGTTGTCTGTCCGCGGCTGATGGTGGGCAGCGCCCCCGGCCGAGACCATCCCGCTTCTGAGGTGACCGGCCGCTTCGATATGGCGAGCGACGATCGCCCCGCGCTGAATAGAGAGCTCCCAGTTGGAAATTCCGGACGATTGCCGATCATCGGTATGCCCGGTGACCTTGACGGTGCCGCTGGTCTTTTCTGCAATTTGGGCAATCTTGTCGAGCAACGCGAACAACCGGGGTGAAATGATCGCCCGCCCCGGCGGGAAGAGCAGCTGATCGGAGAGAATGACTTTGATCTCCCCTTTGCTCTCATCAAAGGTCAGCTCTGTCTCGGCGCTGCCCGGCAAGTTACGCGAGACGAGCATATCGACTTGCTCCTGGGCTTCCCGAAAGAGTTTCATCATGCCCTGCTTGGTGATGACACTCGCATCTCTGATGGTGTTCGACGTGTCTTGACTCGATTCGCTGTTGTTGGCACCGGTCATCAAGCCGAAGGAGCCGAACAGGGAGCCGAGCGCCTCGAGTTTCTTCTTGTTGTCGATCACAGCCATCGAATTGAGCAGAATGAAAAACGCCAACAAGATCATACTGAGGGTGACGAACATGGTGCGAAATCCATCTGCCGCGGCATCTGCAGCATCATTCCCGCCACCGCCGTCGTCGTCCCACTTCTTTTTCTTGCGGCTTCCCATCGAGCTATTCTTTCTCCGCCTGGCGCAGCTTGGGCGCTAAAAACGCGTTGAGTTTCTGCTCGACCATTCTCGGATTGTCGCCGGCACTGATCGCCAAGACACCTTCGCGGGTCAGCTCCCAGACCAGTACTTCCTCGCTGCTGCGGGTGCGCAGCTTGCCCGCGATGGGATTGAAAATCAGATTGGCGAACAGGGCGCCGTAAAACGTGGTCAACAGGGCGACGGCCATCGACGGTCCGATCGTCGACGGATCACTCATGTTCTGGAGCATACCGACCAGACCGATCAAGGTACCGATCAACCCCAGCGCCGGCGCAAAGCCCCCCATAGTAGTAAAGATCTCAGCGCCAAGACGATGACGATCCTTTAACCAGGCGATCTCGGTATCGAGAATACTCTCAATAGACTGGGGATCCTCCCCGTCCACTGCCAGCTGAATGCCGGTCTTCAAGAAAGGGTTGTCCGTATCGCCAATCGCCTCTTCCAGGGCCAGGATGCCCTCCCGGCGGGCGCGGTTGGAGAACTCGGTCATCTTCTGGATGATGTCCTGCGCACTGATCGCCTTGAAGAGAAAGGCGGTCTTAGCCACCTTGCCCGCGCTCAGAAATTGCGCGAGGGGATAGTTGATCAGCGTTGCGCCGACCGTTCCCCCCAACACAATGGCCAACGACTGACCGTCGATGAAGGCCCCGATGCCGACACCGGCCGCGATACCGTACCCCACGAGTCCAAATGCTGTTACGATGCCCAGTATTGATGCGATATCCATTTTTTTCGCGTCCCTCTACTTTTCCCCGTTGTGCAAAGTAGCAACCCACATGCCAGCCGCACGTTGCGGATCGTCTCGCGAAATCACTCAGAAAATCGGTAATAGGTGCTCCCGCCGGGCGGGTGGGATCAGCGAAAGAGTCAATCTACGCCATGAATCTGTCAGGCCGTTGACGGCTGTTCCGCCGGATGGAAATCGATTTTCCAGCGAATAACGACCGTGTCTGTCTTGGGTTGATCACGGAATGGACAAAAAAATAAGGACGGGTTTTTGGCCCGTCCTTACTCAGTGGAGCTACTCCCCTCCCCACAAGGCAACGGATAATCTTATCGCCGACCAACCATCGCGCGTCGGTCTGCTCGCCCCGGAGAAATGTCCCCCTCTAAGTCCAGTTTACGGCGAATTGATTTTTTTCTTAAGCAAAGAAATAAAAAAAGTCGATTTTTTCTGATTTTTTTGACCTGAGTGGTTTCGTCACCCAGAACAGAAATGCCACCCGGGAATGCCCAAAATATAAATCTTAATACGATATTTCAAGTATTCTTGTCGGCCCGGCACCCCTGAAACCCCGTCCCTCAGTGGGGTGCAGGAGAGGTTCGAGCAACCGCGGCAGGCCTTATTGGCCGCTTTGCCCCAGTAGAGCGATGCTGGTTGAAAAGAACTTGTCCCTGACGTGTACGATTGAAACCTCCTTTATCTCGAAGGTTACGGAAACGGTGGTAATATTCTTGAGGTGGTATAGGTTGTAATTTCCGCCGAACACGAGCGCCGGAAGCGAGATGGACTGAAAGGCGAATTCCGTCTTGCTGAGGATTTCTTTGAACCGGCCCGCGACCATATTGCCGATCTCGCAAATCGCGTCGATCGCGTCTTCGTCGAGCTGCTCGAGGGGTTCGCCCAACAGGCGACCGGCAACGAACACCGCGGTGTGCTCCGAAATGTTCATCGTGATGTTGCCGTTGCACGAACCGTGCACCCCGACAATCACCGACAGATCCCGATGAACCGAGTCAAATCGCGAGATGCCCACAGCTTCGGGAGCGATCTCGGCCATCTGCAGCCCTTCTACTGTACCGGCGATCACACTCCCGGCCAGGACTTCATTGATCTTCAATCCCTGGATGACCATCGCAGTCTACTCCTTGTTGTCATGATCGACTCGCACCCGCTGCCCGAGCCGATCGAACAAAACCGAAATCATTGTTAATACATAGCATCAAACTGTTCGGGTTCCAGAGGTCGGGCGAATCAGGTATCTGTTACTTGAAGATCCGCCAACAGCGGTGCACGCGTTTGTCACGAAAATCAAAGGGAATGGTCAACGCGGTGATCTCTTCTATTTTACTACTGTCGAGCTCTTTGTCCGACAGCTTGAACTTGCGAAAATTGGTCGAAAAATAGACCACCGCTCCAGGTCGGCAGAGCGACAGGGAGCGATTGACCAATTCGGGATGATCGCGCTGAATATCCAACCGGTGACTCATCTTCTTGCTTTTCGAAGCGGTGGGCGGGTCGAGCACGACCAGGTCGTACATCCCCTGCCGGTTCGGTGTGGCGTGTCGCAAAAACTCGAACACATCGTTTCTGATGAACCGATGGCCGCCTCGACCGAATCCGTTGAGCTGCATGTTGGCCCGCGCCCAATCGAGGTAGCGCCGGGAAAGGTCGACCGTGGTGGTCGATCGGGCACCTCCGGCTGCAGCGTAGACGGTAAATGCTCCGGTGTACCCGAACAGGTTGAGCATCCGCTTCCCCGAGGCATCGGCCCGCACCAGGGCGCGGGTTCGCCGGTGATCGAGAAACAGCCCGGTGTTGAGGTAATCGGTCGGATTTATCCAAAAGTAGAGGCCATTCTCCGCCACCTTGAGGCGACGATTGGTGTGGGCGATTTTCTCGTACTGGCCCCCCTGCTTCTGCTGCCGATGCCGTTTGAGGTGCGCCTGCTCAGGGGGCACGCCCAAAGCTGCAGCCAATTCGGCAATCGCCCGGGCGGACACCTCCTGTTCGGCAGCGTAGTCTGCGATCTGCAGCTGTCCCTCGTACCAATCGATGGCCAGAGGGAGCTCGGGGATGTCCCGATCATAGATCCGGTAACACGAGATGCCTTCGCGCCGACGCCACGGATCGAGACGGCGCAGGTTCTTGCGCACGCGATTGATCAGCATCTGAGCCTGGGTCGAAATGGGATCCTGTTCGGTCATCTCGGCTTGTCATACGCCGCCATGATGGAATTTAGCACCCTTTTTTTTCGGATTTTTACATTTTCTTCGCAACACTGAGCCCCAAACGGCCGATAGGGGGAAGAGAAGACAGCTCGCCATTTGGCGATCGCAGGAGCATTCAAGGAGCAGTACCGTGTTTGAGAATTGGCCTTCCCTCGACGAGTTGAAACGCATCAGCCAGCAATCCCACGAGCACCTTCAGCGGGCCGCTGTCAATCGACCGGGTACCTCGGTGTACAACCTGTCGGTACCCACTGTCGCCGGCAATTTCGGGCTGACCGTTTCGGCCTTTGGTGTCGTGATGCTCTACTTCCCCGGGGCCAATGATGCTGCCGTGTTGGAACGGTTCAACCGGTTCCGGCTGCAGCACGATACCAGCGGCAGGAAACGGGCGATCGAGGCCGGTCTCGACGTCATGGGCTACCTCCTGGGCAAACAGAAACACCTGCGCACTGAGGTGGATCTGTCGATGGTGCCGCCCTTTCAGGCGACGGTGTACCGGGCCCTGCGCTCGATTCCCTTTGGTGAACCCATCACCTGCAGCGAGCTGGCCCAACTCGCGGGCCATCCCGGCGCAGCATCAGCCGTGGGGCGGGCCGTCCGGCAGAACCCGGCCCCCCTGTTCATTCCCTGTCACCGGGTCATCACCAGGACGGGTCGGCTCGGCGGATGGTCCGGGCCGCGGGGGTGGAAAGAGCAACTGTTGATCCACGAAGGGATCAGCTGGCGCTACTGAACCCGCCCGCTGATGAGGTAGACGGGGCGAAAAATAGAGGGTGGCCAATCGATCCCAAATTGGCTACTCTGCACCGCATGATGAAACAAACACTGATCCTGTTCATGTCCTCAATGTTGCTATCACCGCTGGTTTGCGTGAAATCGCACGCCTGCACCAATTTCTTGGTCAGCAAAGGTGCCTCTACAGACGGCTCGGTGATGGTCACCTACGCCGCCGACAGCCACGAACTGTACGGCGAGCTCTACTACAGCCCCGCAGCGACCCATGTGCCCGGTGAAATGCGCCAGGTATACGACTGGGACTCGGGCAAACACATCGGCGAGATCCCGCAGGTCGAGCAGACCTATCTCAGGGTCGGCAACATGAACGAGCACCAATTGGCGATCGGCGAGACCACCTTCGGCGGCCGCTCGGAGCTGGTCAATCCCAAGGGACTAATCGATTACGGCAGCCTGATCTACATCGCTCTCGAACGGGCGCGCACCGCACGGGAAGCGATTAAGGTAATGACCGAGCTGGTGGACCAGTACGGGTACTATTCATCCGGAGAATCGTTCTCGATCGCGGATCCACACGAAGTGTGGCTGATGGAGATGATCGGCAAAGGCCCCGGCGAAAAAGGGGCCCTCTGGGTCGCCCGCCGTGTACCCAACGGCTACTTCTCGGCCCACGCCAACCAGGCCCGCATCCGGCGGTTCCCGCTCAACGACAAGAAGAACTGCCTCTACGCCAAAGATGTCATCTCGTTTGCCCGCAAAAAAGGTTATTTCAGCGGTAAGGACGAGGATTTCAGCTTTGCCGACGCTTACGCACCGCTGGGCTTCGGTGCTCTGAGATTCTGTGAGGCCCGGGTCTGGAAAGCGTTTCGCCGGGTCGCTCCTTCACTGAAACTCTCCGAGGCCTATGTCGATGGCAGCAAGGGTGAGGTGCCACGGCTGCCCCTGTGGATCAAGCCGGACAAAAAACTCGGCGTCCGCGACGTGATGGAGCTGATGCGGGATCACTTCGAAGGAACCAGCTTGGATCTATCCCAGGGGGTGGGAGCGGGACCGTACAAGCTTCCGTATCGCTGGCGGCCGTTGGTGTGGGAACACGAGGGCAAGAAGTATTTCAACGAGCGGGCCACATCGACCCAGCAGACCGCCTTCTCGTTCGTCTCCCAGTCCCGCTCGTGGCTCCCCCATGCTATCGGCGGCGTGCTCTGGTTCGGCATGGACGATACGTTCAGCACCGTGTACATCCCCCTCTATTGCGCGATCACCCGTCCGCCGGAAAACTTTGCCGTCGGGGTCGGCTCACTCAACGACTTCACCTGGGAGTCGGGCTTTTGGGTCTTCAACTTTGTCGCCAACTACGCCTATTCCAGATACAGCGATATGATCGTCGATATCCAACTGATCCAGCGGGATCTCGAGGGACGATTCGTGGCCAGCCAGCCCAACGTGGATCGAGCTGCCCTCGCCCTGTACAAGCGATCGCCGACGTTGGCCGTGGACTACCTGACCGAATACTCCCTCGACCAAGTGAAAATGACCCTGGCCCGCTGGCGCAAGCTAGGGGAGCATTTGATGGTCAAGTACCTGGACGGGAACGTTAAGGACGAACACGGAAAAGTCACCCATCCCCCCTATGACAAATCCTGGTACAAGCGCATCATCGAGGAGAGTGGAACGAAGTACGAAATGAAAAAGTTGAAGGGAGATGAGGCCACCAGCACCCCCGACACTCCACCGGGCCGCTGCCACGCCATCCCCGGCCGCATGGACCTGATTCCCCTGTGCCTCCCGGATATGCCGCAGTAACAGATTCCAATAAAATTCGGCGCTCGCGCCAGTCAGTTTGGCTTGTATTGGGTCTACAGTGCCAGTATTTGCTTGACCTGCTGGATCAGACTCTCCAGCTGGACCGGCTTGGTGATATAGAGGTCCACACCCAGGGAGATGGCGCGCTGTTTGTCTTCCTCAGCCCCCTCGGTGGTCACGATGATAACGGGAACATCTTGGTGAATGGCGTCGGACCGGATGTGCTTGATCAGCTTGAGACCGTCCAAAATGGGCATGTTGATGTCGACGATGATCAGATCGAACTTGGTTTGCTGGAGCTTGCGCAGGGCCTCCATCCCGTCATCTGCTTGAGTAATAGACAAGCCTCTGATCCGCTTAAGCCCGATGGAGAGGAACTCGCGCATCATTCGAGAATCTTCGACAATGAGACAGTTGTGTTTTACCATTTTATCGACCTCTTCTATCGCGAGTGACCCCATCCAAATTGCGTCAACGGCCGGATCCCGACCTCTAAACAGTATAGCTCGGTTCGGCCGGCACACCAACCGACCCTGCCCGAGCTTTCAGCCGTTTTTCTACGCCAGACCGATCTCCTTCAGCGCTTCAGTCAGCCGTTGGGGGGTGACCGGTTTGACTAGATACCCCTCGCACCCCTGGCGAAAGGACGACATAATCGTGCGACCGTCGCCCATTGCGGAGACCATCAGGACCTTTGCCTCCCTGCCGCTCTCATGGACATTGTTGGCGAATTCCCACTCGCGGATCTTCTTGAGCACCTCTTTGCCGTCCATCTCCGGCATGTCCACGTCCAGGGCGACCAGATCGTAGGCCACCATCTCGGTGTGGGCCCGCTCGAACAACTTGAGTGCAATCTCCCCATCCGGCGCGGTATCGCAATCGCCATACTGGGAGAACAGCGTCTTGGCCTGGGTACGGGTGACATAATCGTCATCGACAATCAATATTCGCATCTTCCTCCCCTTTCAATCGCTCAATCGATGACCACATCGGTGAGCTTGCTGTATTCGTCACTGAGCTGCCCCAACAGCTGATCGGCACGCTCCGCCTCGCCGGTTTGGGCCGCGTCTTCGAGATCGCGGGCGACGTTGGCCAGTATCATCGCAGTCAGACTCCCCGCCCCGCCCTTCAGTTTGTGCGCTTCCCGACGAACCGGTTCGAGATCACCGTTGTCCAACGCCTCGCGCATCATGGACAACTGACGCCCGGCGGTTTCGAAAAACCGCTTGAAGACCATGTTGGCCAGCTGCCCATTCCCCCCGAATTGCTGCAACAACAAATCGTGGTCGAAGCGGGATTCCGCAGCGGGATCGTGGACCGCCCCCGGTTCGGGGTGTTCGACATCGATCACCGTCCGGGATTCGCGCACCGTGTGGGCAAAGAACCGCTCCACCGTGGCGAGGAACACGTCCCGCCGAATGGGCTTGGTGATCACGTCGTTCATCCCACCTTTGACACACTTGTTGCGGGTGTGCACCTCCGCACTCGCGGTCAACGCGAGAATCGGGACGTCCCGGTTCGCGGATTCACCGGCCCGAATCGTTTCGGTGGCTTCGAAACCGTCCATCTCCGGCATATTGATATCCATCAGGATCAAATCGAACTGATCGGCGTCGCAGGCGTCCACCGCCTGAAGCCCGTTTTCGACAAAGGTCGCGTGATATCCCACACTGGTAAGATGATGCTCGATGAGATGGCGATTGATCGGATAGTCTTCGGCGATGAGGATCTTCCCCTCTGCGGTGTTCGGCACCCCCGGGGTGAGAACCGGCTCGGCCGCCGGATACTCGCTGTCCACCGCCTGCGGGACCACTTGCAACGAAATGGTGAACCAAAAATTGCTCCCCTGCCCCGGAACGCTGCTCAGCTTCATTTCACCGCCCATCAGTCTGACCAGCTGTGAGGCAATCGTCGTGCCCAGCCCGGTCCCCCCGTACTTGCGCGCGGTGCTGGCATCCGCCTGAACGAAACTGCTGAAAATGGATTTCTGTTTGTCCTGGGGAATGCCGATCCCCGTATCGGCCACCCCGAAGGTGAGTTCGATGAAATCGTCTCTCATCTCACCTCTCTCCACGTTGATCGAGACCGAGCCCTGGCTGGTGAACTTAATCGCATTGGAGACCAGGTTGTTGAGAATTTGCCGCAGGCGCAAAAAATCGCCGACCACGTAGCGGGGCAAATCATCCGGCTTGAACAGCTCGAACGAGAGATTCTTTTTTTTTTTCGCTTGGATAAAGGCGGTGCGGGCGATCTCGTCGAGCAGTTCTTCGAGATCCATCGTGTCCGCACTCAGCTCCAGCATTCCCTTTTCCATCTTTGCGTGGTCGAGCAGTCCATCGACCAGGAGCAACAGCACCTCCGACTCGTGGATGATCGTCAATGCGTGATCCCGCGCGATCTCGATCGACGGTGAATCCAGGATGAGCTCCGAATAGCCGATAATGCCGTTGAGCGGCGTACGGATTTCATGGGAGACATTTGAGACAAAGTGTGACTTCAGGTGATTGGCCTGCTCCGCGTCGGCCTTGGCCCGCCTCAGCTCCTCGACCGCTTCGAGTCGGGCGAGCGCGGTTCCGGTCAGCGCACCGACCGATTCGATCGCGTCCCTGGTGATCTCGGGCAGGGATTCAAGTCCCCGGGATCCCACCACAAGCACTGCCTTGAGGTCTCCCCCGTTGCGCATGGGCAAGACTGCGGCGGTCCGCCACTGCTCGCCGATGAATAGGGGATCGTCGGCTTTGGCGATCTCCATTGGCGAGAGATAAAGGGCGTCGCGATGACGGACGTAGCGGGCAATTGTCGAATCCGCATCGAGGTGGGCAAACGATTGAGCCGCCGTGCTCTGTTGGTTCTGGGCGGTGATCAAACCGAGGGAGAGGTCGGTGTTCGCCTTGTAGAGGAACGCACTGTCCAATCCGTCGAGCCAGACGACCTGGCTCAGAATGTCCTCCCCGGCCACATCGATGGTGGGGCAGACGCTCAGCCACATTGCCAAATCACGCTGCATCTGTTGGATCTGGCTCACCCGGCGGATCTCCAGCTCGCGGGCCCGTGCCTGTGTTCGCAGTTGCCGCTTGAACGAGAATGAAGAGACCAGCTGACGCACCTCGATATTGTCGAATGGCTTTTTCAGAATCAGCAGACTCTCAGCACGGGCCCCCAGGCGGTCCACTATCTCGGACCAGGTCACACTCGACGAGGCGGTGCAAATTACGATCTCCAGATCCCCGTCCATTTTCCACAATCGATCGATAGTGGAAATACCGTCCAAGCCGGGGCGCATATGGAGATCGACAAAGGCGATCATGTACGGCTGTTCGGCTCTGATGGCGGCGCTGACCCTCTCGCACCCTTCCTCCCCGGTTGCGGCTGGGTCCACCACAAAGGAGAGGGGTTGAACACCCGTGTCTCCACCGATGGAGAGCGCCGGGTTGCTGTATTGTTTTTCGAGAATCGCTTGAAAACTGCGATGAATGGCCGGATTGTCATCGATTACGAGAATACGAACCGCCGAACCAATCTCCATATTGCCCCCGACATAAAATCAAACGGATGTGCTGGTCCACGACACAAACCCGATGACCGGTCGTTTCTCCATACACCATCAACGCTGGTAGCGACGATTCGATTGAAAAATTAAGTGGCCCTGCCCACCGGCCGAGGGATGCCGTGTTCCCCGGGGATCCCTCGCCAAATGGGACCCCTTTTTCGCGTCAGTCCTAAATTAATTTGATGTCCAACCGTTAGTTCTTAAGTAACGAACAACTGATTCAATACCGGTTTTAAACAGATGTTTTCGGTTTCATTTGACTGGAGCGGCACGGTCGAGGGTGATCGATGAACGATGAAGATACTGAGATTCTTCAAGAATTTATTCTAGAAACCCGGGATCATCTCACCGAGATCGAACCCGATCTGATCCAGCTCGAGCAGCAGGGCGCCGAGGTGTCGTCGGAGATCATCAATCGCGTCTTTCGCGCGGTGCACAGCACCAAGGGGGGGGCCTCGTTTCTCGGGCTCGAGGCGCTGAAAAACTTCAGTCACGTCTTTGAGAATGTGCTGATGCAGCTGCGCGACAAGAAACTGGTCGCCACTCCGGATGTGGTGGATGTATTGCTGCGCTCGGTCGATGTTCTCCGCGCGATGATCGACGATGTGCAAAACTGCGATCAGGTCTCCTGTGAGGAGGAAACCCGGCTGCTCAACGGCATCATCAGCGGCGCGGAAGCGGCGCCAGCGCCCGGGGCCGACTCGGCCCCGTCATCGGACCAACGCGGCCAACGCTCACCCCCTGCGGGCGATCCCGTAACGCCCCCGGCGGATGGGGTACCGGTAGAACCGCAGACCACCCCCGTCCTCCCTGTCGAGGAGCTGTCGACAGAGCCCAAGCGAGCAGCGGTCGATTCGATGGCTGGTAAGCCGATCTCCGAGCCCCCGTCACCACCGGCCGACGCCCCCGCACCACCGGCGGCAGCGGCAAACAAGATGAGCAAAAGCGAGGTCAAAGAGACCTTGCGGGTCAAGGTCGATCTGCTGACCCGCCTAATGAACATGGCCGGAGAGCTCGTGCTGGGCCGCAATCAATTGCTGCGCGCCCTCGATGACAAAGCCGATGAGGTACATGGGCTCAAGGCGATCCTGCAGCACGTCGATCGGGTGACCACCGAGTTGCAGGAGGGCATCATGCAGACCCGCATGCAACCGGTCGGCATTCTGTTCAGTCGCTACACCCGATTGGTCAGAGGTATCGCCCGATCGTTGGGCAAAGAGGTAGAGCTGGAAGCAGAGGGGGCCGAGGTGGAGCTGGACAAGTCGGTGATCGAGATGCTGGCCGATCCGTTGACCCATGTAATACGCAATTGCGTCGACCACGCTATCGAGGCGCCGGCAGAGCGACAGCAACAGGGAAAACCGCGAGCGGGAAAAATTTCACTCAAGGCCTATCACCAAGGGGGCCAAGTCAATATCGTGGTCAGCGACGACGGCCGGGGTATCAATCGCGAAAAAGTGCTGCAAAAGGCGATTGACAAGGGCATCGTCAACGCCGGGGACGCAGCCAAGCTTGGTCCAAGAGATATTGTCAATCTGGTGATGGCACCGGGATTCTCCACCGCGGAGAAGATCTCCGATATTTCCGGCCGCGGTGTGGGGATGGATGTGGTGCGTACGAACATCGAGAAGTTGGGGGGGCAGATCGAGCTGGACACGGTCGAGGGGGCGGGAACGTCGGTGATGTTGCGCCTGCCCCTGACGCTGGCGATCATCCCCTCGCTCGTCGTCGGGGTGAACAACGAACGGTTCGCTGTGCCTCAGGTCAGCATCGTCGAGCTGGCGATGATCCGCGCGGCAGACGTCTCCAAGCGCATCGAGCTGATCGAGGCATCACCGGTGCTGCGGATCCGTGGCCGGCTGCTCCCGTTGGTGCGATTGGCGGATCTGCTGGGCATCGAGCGCACCTACGTCGATCCGGATACCCGGGAGGTCAAACCGGATCGGCGGCAGCGTATCGCCGATCGCCGCAGTGAATCCCTCGCCCCACCAACCGGGGCGAGCCCCGGAACGAATGAGCGACGCAGGCAAACCGATCGACGGGAGAATTGGCAAAGCGACTACAACGTTCTCGTTCTGCGCGCTGGAACGAATCACTTCGGCGTCATCGTCGATGAGCTGTTCGATATGGAGGAGATCGTGGTCAAACCGCTCTCCTCTTATCTGAAGTCAATCAAGTGCTTTGCCGGCACGACCATTCTCGGCGACGGCCGGGTGATCATGATTCTGGATCCGGGGGGTATCGCCGAGCTGTCCAACCTGCGCTTCGCCAAGATCGAGGACAAAGCGCGACGGTTGCGCGAAGAGCGGGACCAGGCCCGGCTCGATCACAAATCAATCATCATTTTCAACAACGCCGACGACGAAGTATTCGCCGTGCCCCAGGATCGGGTATTGCGGCTCGAACGCATCGCGCGCAAAGATATCGCTCAGATGGGCAACCGCCAGTTCATCAAGTACCGGGGAACCGGATTACCGCTCATCATGCTCAATGATCACCTCCCGGTAAAGCCGTTACCGGAGAATACAGAAGAGCTGTTTCTCATCATCCCCAAAACCCATTCAGGGGATTCCACCGATCACGCTTACGGGGGTATCGTCGCCTCCCAGATCATCGACGCGATGGATGTGGATGTGAAGATGCAACAACCATTCTTCTCGGGCCCCGGGGTCAAGGGAACAGCGATCATCGGCGAGCAGTTGACCCTGTTCATTGATCCGATCGAGCTGCTCGAAGCGGCCGATGAGAGACGTGAGGCGCACCCATGAGTCAGTACGTCACCTTCAGGCTCAAGAACCAATTGATGGGAATGGAGATTCTGCTCGTCCGGGAGATCAACCAACTCAAGGAGAGCACGTTTGTCCATCTCGCCCCGCAATACGTCGCCGGATTGATCAACCTTCGCGGTCAAATCGTGACAATCTTCGATCTCGCGGTGCGCTTGGGGATGACACCCTGCACCATCGGCGAAGAGACCCACAATATTATTCTCAAGACCAATGATGAGCTGTCCAGGATACGGGTCAAGGAAGAACGAGCCGACCTGGCCAGCAGCGATGACATGGTCGGTCTGCGGGTGGACTCAATCGGTGACGTCGTGGAATTTACCGACGAGCAGGTCGAGTCCATTCCAGCCAATATCCACCATATCGACGAACGATTTTTGGCGGGCGTAGTCCCCTTCAAAGAAGAGCTGATGTTCCTGCTCAACGCGGGCATGTTGCTCAACAGCGAGGTGCAGTGATGGTCCGCCGAACGATGACAGAAGTCAACAATCCGACGAGCGCCGGCGATGGCGATAGACAAAGGAGTGAGGATGACTAGCACAGAATCAGTTCCGACGCGTACCGATCGGGCATCCGCTACGCACGATGCGTACCAGGAAATCACTCGACTGGTGGAGGCGGCCCGCAACGGGGAACTCGACGAGCGCGCGAACACGGTCCGTGCCACACCGAAGAACAAAAAAATACTCAACGCGGTCAACGAGCTGTTGGATGTTTTTCAAGAGCTGGCCGCCGTCGCTGCGCCCTCACCCACACCTGCTACACCGCCGACAAGATCACCCGATTTCACTCATCTTAGTGCGGGCCTAGCGGACGTCATCGCCGTGTTCCAGGCGCTGGCCCAAGGAGATTTCACGATCAGGTACAGTGCAGCGGAGCAGCTGAAGACAGATCCTGTCGTAGGCGAAGACATCACCGCGCTCGAGGAGGGGATCAACGGGGTGCTCGTCGAATTGGCCGGTCAGATCAATCAAATCAAAAGCGACGCGATCACGTTGAACAGTGCCACCGAGACGCTTCACGGTATTACGATTAGCCTGAAGGAGGGTGCGTCGTCGATGACCGAAAAAGCGGACGAGGTGGCCCAATCATCCACCACTGCGACGGCCAAAGTGGGAGAATTGGCCGAAAGTGTGGGCAAGGTCAGCAGCAGATCGAGCCGGGTGGCCACCACTTCAGAGGAGGTCTCGAGCACCCTGGTCAACATCGGCTCGGCCTCCGAGGAGATCTCTTCGACGATGAACAGTATCGCTTCATCCACCGAACAGATGGCCTCCTCGGTGAACATGGTCGCCGCTTCGATCGAGCAGATGTCCTCCTCCCTCCGGGAGGTCTCCCGGAACTCTGCCGAGGCCGCCTCGATCGCCACCCGGGCCACCGGTGCGGCGCACGAAACGACAAACACGATGGATCAGTTGGGCAAGTCCGCCAAAGCGATCGGCCGCGTGGTCGAGATGATCAAGGGGATCGCGTCGCAGACCAACCTGCTGGCGTTGAATGCGACAATCGAGGCCGCCTCCGCAGGCGACGCGGGCAAGGGGTTTGCCGTGGTGGCCAACGAAGTCAAAGAGCTGGCCAAACAGACCGCCTCGGCGACCGAGTCGATTCGCGATCAAGTCGAGGAGATGCAAGAAAACACCGATCACGCGATCGGCGCCATTCGCGACATCGGCAGCCGCATCGAAGAGATCAACACCATCTCCAGCACCATTGCCGCGGCGGTCGAGGAACAGACCGCGACGACCAATGAAATCTCGCGCAATTTCGCCCAAACCGCCCATGGGGTGCAGGACGTCTCGACCAATGTACAGCAGGCGGCGGCCACTTCGGCGGAAGTGTCGACCAACGTCCAGCAGACCGTAACCGGTGTGGCCGAGATCGCCGAGAGCATCGCCGACCTGGCCGACGAGTCCAACAACGCCGCATCGATCTCCACTGAGGTGGCCGTCGGAGCAGAGGGCTTGCACCACGGGGTCAACGGACTCAACAAGGCCAGTGTCGAAACGGCACAGCGCTCGGTCGAGATTGACGAATGTGTGGAACTCTACCAGGAGCTCAGCACGCAGCTCTTGGAGACGATGGAGAAATTCAAACTCTAACCAGGTGTGACCCGTGACTGCTGACAACACTGACGACAAGCTCTCGGTTCTCGTGGTCGACGATACTGCGGTCTACCGAAGTGTATTGAAAAAAGTGGTCGAGGCGATCCCCACAGCCTCATTTGCCGGCGCCGCAGCAAACGGCAAGATCGCGCTGGACAAGATGCGGCTCAGCCCGGTCGACTTCGTGTTGCTCGATGTGGAGATGCCCCAGATGAATGGTCTGGAGACCCTGGAGGTGATCCGTCGGGAGTTTCCCCTTGTCGGGGTGGTGATGGTCAGCGGTATTGAACAGTCCGCCGCTGATGTCACGATTCAGGCCTTGGAGATGGGCGCACTCGATTTCATCGCCAAGCCGGACGGCAAGGACGTCGAGACCAATCACGAGACGCTCGTTGAGCAGCTCGAGCCACTCGTCAAGAGTTACGTCACGAGAAAAAACCTCGCTCAAGTCAAGCAAACCCGAGTCACTCCGAGCCCGACACCCCGACCGCCGATGCAGGAGCCGCTGGCTGACACCCGACCACCGATCACCTTGACGAGCCCTGGGGCGCTCCCGTCCAAGTTCAACATCCTGGTTATCGGCGTCTCCACCGGTGGCCCCAAGGCGTTGGCCCGCGTGATCCCGTTGTTGCCCAGCAACCTGGACATCCCCGTCTTAGTCGTGCAGCACATGCCCGCGGTGTTCACATCATCCCTTGCCCGCAGTTTGAGCAAGCAATCGAATATTCCCGTGATCGAAGCATTCGAGGGCAAACGGATCGAGCCGAACGAGGTGCTCATCGCACCGGGGGGGAGGCACATGGTCGTGCGCCGGACCAAACAGCCTGCAGAAGATCTAATCGTCGGCCTGAACGAGAATCCCCCCGAGAACAGCTGCCGCCCGGCCGTGGATGTGTTGTTTCGCTCAGTGGCCAATGCCTATCGCGGCAATATCCTGGCACTGATCATGACCGGTATGGGACAAGATGGGATGAAAGGAGTCAAAAGCCTCAAGAAGCAGGGCTGCTACTGCCTGGTTCAGGATCAGGCGACCAGCGTGGTGTACGGAATGCCCAAAGCAGTCATTAAAGCCCAACTGGCCGATGAGTGCATTCCCCTCGACAGGCTGGCCAAGCGCATCATCACACTGATCAAAGGCGATCACTGAGACTTGAAATTGATACCAAACGGGGATGCGCCCTACAGCTGTACCTGCGCCTTGAATTTTCCGCTGCCGAGATCGTTACAAGCCAGGAGCACCTTTCCCTGCTTGGCACACCACTTTTTGATATCAGCGGGAAACTGAGGACAATCCGCAAACACTTCGACCATTGTTCCGGTAGGAAATTTCCGGGCCAAAATGGCCATTTTCAAAACGGGTTGGGGACATTTCATGCCATAACAATCTAACACCTCGGTTGCCATGGTTCAGCTCCTTTCGAACGTATTGATGAGCTGGTAATCCGCGCTTAGGATCTCGACTTTGAGCGGCATCTTTCCCGGTAGTGCATGGGTCGCACAGGAAAGACACGGATCATAGGCGCGGAAGGCCATCTCGACCATATTCAGCAGACCGGGATCAGCTTGACCACCGGTGATAAGCTTTTTAGCCGCCTGTTCAATCGACATACAAATCGCCGCAGAGTTACCCAGGGTTGCCACGATCAGATTGCACCCGGTCATCACTCCCCGCGGGTCGGTTTCGTAATGGTGGATAAGTGTCCCGCGCGGCGCTTCGACAATCCCCACGCCCTCTTTGGGAACAGCAAATTCGGTGTTGCGGATGTTCGGATCGGTCAGCTCGGGTTGCCCGACCAGCTCGACCATGCGCTCGGCACAATAGAGCATCTCGATCAGCCGCGCCCAATGGTTGGCCAGGGTATGGTGAATCGGTTTGCCGCCGAACGTCTTGTACATTTTCTCGTACTCGGCTTGAGCCAGCGGGGTGGCCATGCCCTCTGCCGCGTTGAGCCGGGCCAACGGTGCCACCCGATAAACCCCGCTCTGTAAGCCGCCGACAAATCCCTTCCAACCCGGTTCCCGCAAGTAGGGAAACTTGATGTAGGTCCACTCCTCGACGTGCTCACCGATGTAGGTCGCATAGTCGCGCGGCTTGAATTTGACCCGCTCGTTCCCCTCGGGATCGACCACCCGCACATCGCCATCGTACACATTGACCCGATTGTGCTCGTCGACCAGTCCCATGTAATAGGTCTCGTGATAGTAGGTGTTCGAGGTGGCCAGCTCCAAATAGGTCTTGTTGTCCAATACCACCTTGGTAAACAGATCCAGTGTAAACTGAGAAAACTCGACTGCGTCCCTGCTCACTTGCGCTATGCGCTCGCGTTCCCTCCGGGGAATCGCCTTGGCCACTCCGCCGGGCAGACCGAGCACCGGATGAATGGGCTTGCCGGCGCAGAGGGTGATAATCTCCCGCACCCGGCGGCGCATATCGATCACCTTGCCGGCCACTTCGTCTCCGACCGCGCCAACCACACCGAGAATGTTGCGCGTGGCCGCGAGCGCTGCCGGACCCATCACGAAATCCGGGCCGCCGAGAAAGTAGAAGTGCAAGGCGTGATCTTCCACGAAGAAGGCCGCATTGACCAGTTCGCGAATGGCCACTGCTGCCGGTGGCGGCGTCACACCGTACAGATCGTCGACCGCTTTGGTGCCGGCCAAGTGGTGCGCCGTGGGACACACCCCACAGATACGCGAGGTAATCTGCGGCATCTCCTCAGCCGGCCGGCCGATGGCAAACGCTTCGAATCCCCTCAGCTCGGGAACTTGAAATACCGCTTTTTCCACCGCCCCTCCCTCGTCGAGGAAGATGCTGATCTTGCCGTGTCCCTCGAGCCTGGTGATCGGATCGATGGTGATCAGACGCGTCATCGCTTACTCCTTTTCTATCGTCCGGGCCAGAACCGATGCCGGCACCCCGTAGCGATAAAAAGATCCCGCCGGATCGACCACTTGCCGGGCGAGCGCCTGAGCATCCTCCGGTGTTTTGGCGTCAAACAGCGTCGAGATGGCGGCCAACAGCTTGGCCCCTTGATCGGTCACCCCGGGCGGCGCGCCGTAGCATCCCGAGCAGGGCATGTTGCCGTTGATACACGCTTCACCGCAGCCGCTCCTCGTCGCCGGGCCGCAGCAGATGATCCCCTGCTCCAAGAAACAGACTTGGGGATCCGCTTCAATTTCGTGGGGTCGATGGATTTTGGCGATGCGTGTGCGCGGGTCCTTGCTCTGGCGGCGGCCGCAGGTTTCACAGAGCGCCTTGTCCGGTGCGAGCACCGCCCCTTTGGCCGGAAGATTTCCGGTGAGGATGGCATTGACCGCATTGGCGATGCCCCCGGGCATCGGCGGGCAACCCGGCAGGTAATAGTCCACCTCGATCAGCTGATCCAGGGTGTGAACCTGTTCCCAAAACTCGGGGAGAGCGACCTCTTTTCCCTCGCACTGACCACCGGGGATCGGTTCGGTTTTTTGCGGATTCACCACGGTCGGCGACTCGTGATAGGACATCCGAAAAATCTCTCGTCTCGAGGTGAGGTTGGCCAAGCCCGGAATGCCCCCCAGATGAGCACAGCTGCCAAAGGCCACGACCAGTCCCGATTTTTTTCTGAGCAGCTCAGCGATATGGGCCTGTTCGTCCGTACGAATGGCACCATTGATGAAACTGACCGCGATCTCCCCGTCAGCCAACACTTCGACATCGCTGTACTTGTGGTCAAGCGCCACCGGCCAGAGAACAATTTCAATCGCCGCGGCCACATCCAACATAGCGACGTTCAAATCGACGATCGCCTCTTCGCACCCACCGCAAGACGCACACCAGTAGAAGGCCACTTTTGGTTTTGCCTCAGACATCAGGCCACCTCGCTGGTGCTACGCGAATGCAGGTGCAGCTTTCCCAACGGGGCGACCGCATCGTGCATCTCCGTCACCACCTTGCTGAACCGTTCCCCCTCCCCGGCCGAAACCCAATCGAGGCGGAAGCGCTGCTCCTCGATGCCGAATTGCTGGAGCATCGGCGCCAGGAGTGTGGCCCGATTCTGCGCAGCGTAATTGCCCTCTTTGTAGTGGCAATCTCCTGGGTGGCAGCCGAGCACGAGCACCCCGTCGGCGCCGTCGCGCAAGGCATTGACCACCATCTGGGGATCAACCCGACCCGAACACATCACCTTGACCAGCCGAATGCTCTCCGGATAGACCAGCTTCAATCCACCCGCCTGATCCGCCCCTCCGTACGAGCACCAGTTGCAGACAAAGGTGAGTATCTTCAAATTACCCATTGAGCACCTCCTTCACCTCGGCCGCAAGCTGTTGATCGGTGAATTGACGGGCCTGGGCCGCACCACTGGCGCAACCGGCCACGCAGGTGCCACATCCGTGGCAGAGCACCTCGTTGATCCCCACCTGATCTGCCGCCGGCGTATAGACGCACGCCCGATAGGGGCAGACCGACACGCAGACCAAACATTTGGAACACAAATCGTTGTCCGCATGGGCGGTGATCACCTCTAGGGTGAGCTTCTTCCCCGGTTGTACGCGGGAAATGGCCGTGCCGGCGGCCGCCTTGGCCTGGGCAATGCTGTCGGCGATGTTTTTCGGACCGGACACCGTGCCGGCGAGAAACACACCCTCGAGACTGCTCGTTCCAGGGCGCAGTAGGGGATGATCCGGAGCGACGAATCCAGCATCGTCCTGGGTCAGCTCGAGCAT
>JANQET010000220.1 GCA_028278265.1 Myxococcota bacterium | reverse complement strand
GTGCCCTCGTCACCGGTAAGACGGGCAAAGGGCTCAAGTTCGACGGCACCGACGATGCGATCAACCTGGGCAGCGATCCTCCACTCGATGACATCGCGCCGTTCACCTTCGAAGGATGGATCTTTCTCGAAGGGTGGGGCGGAAACGACGTCGGTCGCATCTTCGGCAAAAGCCAATACAGCATGCAGCGCCCCAACAGCCTGTTCGTGCGCAACGACTCCGGCAAAAAAACCATTCAATACTACCTGAGCCGCTCCTCGAGCAACCTGCTCCTGGTCGCCGAAGACGCTTCCCTCGATATCGACGATTGGTACCACATCGCGGTGGTGATCGACGTGCCCAACTCAAAGGCGGATATGTATATCAACGGCCAAGAGGCCACCTATTCCACCGATCAGCTCGGCTCGGGGGCGATCGACTCAGACGCGGCCTATAGCCTGGCCATCGGCAACCGGGAGGACATGAACGCCTCCTTTAACGGCGTGCTCGACGAAATTCGCTTCTCCAAAACAGACCGATCCGCGGATTGGATTCAAACGGGCTATTTCAATCAGAACTCACCGGAGACCTTCTACACCGTCAGCGAGGAACAGCCGGTCGGCAAGTAGTTATCGACCATTCAGGATTCGTGGGGCATTGGCGAACAGAGCAGATCGCGATCCGTTGAGCTGCGCATACAGGCCGAACAGGAGAAGAGCATCTTTTGATCCATCGGATCACAGATGGTGCTCATTTTCTCTTGGCCAATTTCGTTGGAGGTATAGCAACTCACCTCGGAAAACCGGGGTTTGCACAAATCCCGCGTTGTCGGTTGAATGACACCGCAGGATTCACATTCATATAATTGGGTCATTTATTTCTCCTTTTTCCGCTGTTGAGCCGAGCACCGACCGAGTGCGACTGCTCGTCAGCTACTCGTTGTTACCGCTGCAAATCAACCGCTCTTTTTTCAAGCGGATGAAACGTTCGGCCCCATTTGCATAATCATTGTTTACTTTTTTTTCAAGTTTAATTGCTATTTTTCACCTTGGACTTAATCGGCCTGAAACGGTGTGCTATGGTCATCTGTGGGATCATCGAGCCGGGTGAAAGGAGTTCACAATGGCTACGGGATGGGCGCCGGAAGGCGCGGTGCAAGAACAGATCGATGCGAGCGTGGAATCCGCTGTGGAGCGGGCGCGCAGCCGAATGCCGGTGGGGGAGAGCTTGACGCACTGTGAGGATTGTGAGGAGGAGATTCCTCTAGGCAGACGACAGGCGGTTCCGGGGGTTCGCTGTTGTGTCAAGTGTCAGAGCCTGCGGGATGAGGAAGACGCCCGGACCAGCATGTACAACCGACGGGGCAGCAAGGACAGTCAGCTCAAATAGTCCTTCAACCTTGAAACTTAAAGGTTCAAACCGCCGGCTTTCTCTTCAGCACAATCAAGGTGATGTCGTCGTCGCTTTCATACCCCTTCATCGCACCGAGAATCCTCTCCTCGATTTCCCCCACCGATGCGGTTCCGTACTCGGTGAGCAGCTCGACCAGCTGCGCCACGGAGAACATGGCCTCCTGCTCGTTCATCGCCTCTGAGATGCCGTCGGTATAGAGCAGCATCACGTCGTCCGGACCCAGCTGCAGCTCGTCGACCGGGGTAATCTCCTGAACGTCGTCCAGAATACCGATCCACATTCCCCGGGAGTGCACCTGCTCCACCTGTCGGCTGTCGGCGCGATAGATCAGGATGTCCTGGTGGAGTCCGGAATAAAACACCTTGCCGTCCGGCTGCACCGAGAAGACCGTGATCGTCATGTACTTGCTCTCACCCAGTTTTTGGATGTTGCGGCTGATCACCCGGTTTACATAGGCCAGCACTTTATCGGTCGAAGCGTCCCGATGGATCTCCAGCGCGGTGCGAACCGAGGTCTGCACCATCATCATCACCAGGCCGGCCGGCACCCCGTGACCTGAGACATCCCCGATCATAATCCAGTCGGCGTTTTTGGCGTTGATCACATCGTAGTAGTCCCCGCCCACTTCGTCGGCCGGACGCATGAAGGCCGTGATATTGTATCCGGGGATTTTCGGTTGTTCGGGCAACAGGGTGGTCTGAATCTTCTTGGCCAGGTGCATCTCGCCCCAGAGGGCCTTGTTGGCCGCTTCGAGCTGATCCTTTTGTTGCCGCACCTGCCGGGTTCGCTCAGCGACTATCTGCTCCAGTCGTTTTTTGGCGGCCAGCAGTCGACGATTGTAGAGCCGCAGACTAACCACCATCAACCCGACGAATAAAACGACATAGCCGATGTAGGCCCAGATCGTGCGATACCAGGGCGCCGAAATGGTGAACTCGAAAATAGCCGGTTCGCTCGGCACCTCGAAAATGTTTTTCGCTTTGACGACAAAGCGGTAATCCCCCTCGGCGAGGTTGGTGTATTCCTTTTCGTGCCCTGAGCTCCACTCGCTGAAATCGTCGTCAAATCCCTCCAACTGATAGCTGAACTGGTTGAGCTCGGGATTCTCGTAAAACGGGGCGGCAAAGGTGAACCGCAGGCGGTTTTGGGTATACGGCAACCGTCGCTTCAGGGACTGGGGCTGGACCAGCGAGGTCTTGCGAAAATGTGCCCCTTGCCCGCTGGCCGATTCGTAGTAGTTGCCATCGAACAGGGGCTCACCGTCACCCACCGTGACGCTGCGGATCAGGGCGGAGAACTCGGCCTGGTAGTCCTTCTTTTTCCGCGGATCATAGCGATACAGTCCGTCGTTCGCCCCAAACCAGATCACCCCGTCCGGCTCGATATAGGCCTGCTGTAAAAGAACCTGCATTTTTTTCAGTGCATTGCTATCCAGCCGATAATGTCCGTCCTCTCCTTTGCGCAACAAAGCAAAGCCGGATGCCACCTTTGCCACGATTACCTCGGCATTCAGTCCGTATACAGCCTGAACCTGGTCGTGTTGATCCAGTCGGCCGTTGCCGATGGTGGTTGCCGGAGCAAAGGCGTAACCGGTGTTTTGATTGTTGTCCGGGACGAGCTTGTAGAGCCCTTTTTCGGTACCGCCAAACAGCTCCTGACCAATGGGATGCAGGCGATCGATGGTGGCCCCCACGTTTTCGGTATCTTGCTGTCGCAGCTCGAAATCGGTGACCGACTCACCGGTGAAGCGCACCTGAAAGATGCCCGCAGGGGATCGCAGCCAGAGATTGCCCTCCCGATCGTTGTGCATGTTGTAAACGGTGCTCTTCAGCTCGGTGAATTTCTCGTGGTTCAAGCGGGAGTATATTTTGTCAATCGCACCGGTGTGGGGATCGAACCGGGCTGCGCCGAACCCACTGCCGAAGTAGCCGAAGAACAGGTGATTGGGGAACTTATCGGGCCGGCAGGCGCAGGCCACTTTGGGCAACATCCCGTGGCCCATTTTCCTGGCGGCCAGCTCTTCGATGAGGAACGATTTCTTGTCCCCGCCGGGAAAAGCGTAGAGCCGTTCTCCCATTATTTCCATCGCAAATATCCCAATCGATGAAATACCGGACACCTGCTCGAACTGGTGCCGATCCTCGTCGATTTCAAGCGGGGAATTCTTGAGCGCCCACACCCCCTCGAAGCCGGACATGTAAAGGGTTCCACGATGTCGGATCGTGTCCAGCGCGACCGAATCCAGCCCGGACAAGGCGTCGTGTCGGGAAAGGGGAGAGCTGATGTGAACGTAGCTGATCCCGTCGTTGTGGCCAATCCACAGATTGTTGTCCCGGTCGACAAACGAGCACCAGGCCAAGTTGTTCAGCAATCCCCGATGCTCGTTGATCAGATGCACCAATTTACCCTGTTGGTCCATGATCACCACGCCGCCCAGACGGGTATGAAAGATGTACAGACCGCCCCGATCGAGGTGCCCCTCGAACACCTGATTCTCCTGCAAATACGGACCGATTTCCGCGTGAAACTCCTCGATGATTCCCGGTGATTCGCTCTGCTCCGGGTGCTGCTGAGCCAACCGAATATCATACACGAACAGTTTTCCCGAGCGGGAGAGGACCAGCACTTTGTCCTGGGCCCACGGAAAAAGCCCCGCAATGGGCTCACCTACGAGTGCGGCGGGCAGGGGGATTTCGACCAACGCCAGTTGGTCAATCAGGTACAGTTTGTCCTTTTGTTGTGCCGCATCGTCTCTCAGGTAGATGCGATCGCCCACGGGCAGGAGAATGATTTGCTTCACGCCGGTGGTCTGGACCGTCGACATCTCGTCTTCGAACCAGCGAAAAATGGTGTGTTCGGTGGAGAAATAGATACCTTGTGGGGTGACGGTAATATCGGATATCGATCCGAAACTGCGACGATCCTCGGGGATTCTGTCAACCAGCGAGACAAACTTCGTTTTGCCGCTGGCCGAGGTCACCAGGTACCCGATCTGGTTGTCCGAGCCCACGTAGATGAGACCGTCCTCACCGATGGCCAACGAATCGACGATTCCCGCGTCCTCGATGGTGTGCAACCGCCAGGTCACGCCGTCGTATTCCAAAACCCCGTTGTTGTTGGCGACGTAGATGATTCCGCGGTGGTCCTGAACAATGGCCCAGTTTTGCGGATAGGCGTTGTAGTCTTGCCGGGTGTACACATTGATCAGCGGTGCGCCGATCTCATCACCGGGATCGAGCTGCGCAGGGGAAGCGGGCTCGTCTGTTTGAGCAGCCGTCAAACAGGGTACCAGCAGCATCAACAGCGCCCACAACAGCCATGGGCCAAACCGATCGCTCATTTTTCCTCCTTTAATACAGTGACATGAGCGGCAGCGGTCGCAAGTTGACAAGGAGGGTGTCGTCCCAACGATCCGGGCCATTACCAGCTTTTGGCACATCGAGCAGCAACTGACAAGAATTTCGCCGCCGCCTTGGCTATAGACGGTGCTGCCAACCGTCGGTCAAACGGGCGGAATTGACCGGGACACCAACCGAGCGTCATTTCGTCGCTGCCCGGCCAAGCGGGCCATCGGTCAAATCAAGCTGTCGTTGAGACGTTCACGGGGTTTAATAAATCATTCGCCAGCCGTTTTACAGTTAAGAACAATGACGACGATATCCATCCCTTCTCTTCTCGCCATGTCGATCGCCGCGTACGTGGGTTACTACCACATCATGCTCTATTTCAAACGGCGAAAGGACCGGTTCAACCTCTCTTTTGCCATGGTCTGCCTCTCCTTGGCGGCGTATGATCTGTTTTCCGCGGGCTTGTACTCAGTCTCGTCACCAATCGAGGGCGCGCCGTGGCAACGGGGACAAATCACCTCGCTGGCGATGATCATCGGCTCGACGATTGTGTTTGTCTTCGATACCGTACAACGAAGAATGACCCTGCCGATCAGATTGATCCTGTTCGTCATCGGCGCGCTGATCCCGGTCAACCTCTTCACTTCCTGGGGGGTCATCGACGGACAACCCGACATCAAACACATCACCTGGCTAGGGATCACCTACAACGAGTCAGCCCTCGGCCCGGGTGTCACCATCCTCTTCATCATCGCCATCCCCGGTATGTTGTACACCGCCACTCTGGTGGCGTTGGCCTGCCGAACCAATCGAGCGCTGCGGCCGATACTGATTCTGTTGGTCATCTTCTTCACCGCGACGATCAACGATATTTCCGTCTCATCCGGTATCTATCCCTCCATTTACTTGGTCGAGTACGGTTTCTTCCTGTTTACGATGGCCATGGCCCACAGTCTGCTGTCCAAATTCGTCAAAGCGCTCAAAGCGGAAGAGGAGTTGACCCTGCGCCTGGAAGAGCGGGTCTCCGAGCGGACGCGGCAGCTGGAGGAGGCCCATCAGGTGCTCGTTGAAGAGGCCCACCGCGCCGGCATGGCCTCGATCGCCACCGGTGTGCTGCACAACATGGGAAACGCGCTCAACAGTGTACGAACCTGCGTCGTCTCCCTGATAACGTCCGCAGCCGATCCGGCGCTCAATCGGCTCAAACGGGCCAATGACATGCTACGCGACAAAATGGTCCTATTCGAAGAGGTCTTTGCCCAGGATCAACAATCCAGGCAACTGTTTGAGTTCTATCTGGCGCTCGAGGAATCGTTCGGCCAGGAAAACACCAAACTCAACCGGAATGCCGAGCGCCTCTCCAAAATGACCGACTCCATGTGCCAGTTGGTGGAGGCGCAACAGAGCTACGCCGACCTGGGTAGCTTCACTGAGCAGGTCGAGCTGTCCCGGGTGATCGATGATGCCCTGATGATGAAGCAAGCGACCCTCGACAAACATAGGATCGCCGTGCGCCGGGAGTTTCAGTCGGCTCCCCGGATCGAGGCGCAAAAATCGAAGCTGCTGCACATCTGCGTCAACCTGGTCACCAATGGGATCGAAGCCATCGCCGCGGCGAACGTCGAAAAGCCATTACTGGTGATTACCATTGCAGAGAGGGAGGGAGGAATTGCGGTTATCGTCGAGGACAATGGGGAGGGGATCGAGGCGGCCCATTTGGCAACGATTTTTTCCTCCGGGTACACCACTCGGAAGGGGGCCGACGGCTTCGGTCTGCACAGCAGTGCCAACTACATGACCGAAATGGGGGGATCGATTAGCGCCAGTAGCGACGGCCCCGGTATGGGGGCGCGATTCGAGCTCAGTTTCCCCAATCCGACCGATACTCTTGCACCAACAGAGTTGAAGACCGAAACATCCCTGTGACCACAAACGCGGCGCCGATCTCACCGGCCCGGCCGACTCGGGGACCTCACCCCCAGCCCCTCTCCGGCAAGGAGGGTGTTGTAAATGGGTTGTAATAGGTCAAACAAGGCATGACGCAGCCCGTAGCAGCACGAGTGGTGGCGCGATACAATCTTGAGGGGCTCTTGTTTGGTTAAAACCTGTCC
>JANQET010000205.1 GCA_028278265.1 Myxococcota bacterium | reverse complement strand
AGGGAAACCTCGTACGTGCCGGGCTGTTCAAAGACATGGGCAGCAATCGGTCCTATGGCGCGATTTTTCGAATGTCCGTTTGCCCACAGGTCGGATGGGGTGTCACCGAAGGCCCAATCGAAGTGAAGCTCGTGGAACGGTCGCGTCACGCCCTGCGCATTGGTGTCGGTGGCATCAAAGTGTACGTTCAATGGTGCTACCCCGCTGGTGCGACTGGCCGTAAAGACAATGTTGATGTGGGCGTCAGTGCCTGTATCCGTATCGGAATCATTGTCCGTATCGGAGTCACTGTCCGTATCGGAGTCACTGTCCGTATCGGAGTCACTGTCCGTATCAGTGTCGTTATCAGCATCCGTGTCCATATCGGAGTCAGTATCGGTATCGGTGTCTGTATCGGAATCAGTATCCGTATCGGCGTCGCCGTTTGCCAAACCTGCGTCTGTATCCGATTCTCCGTCACCTCCGCAGGAAGATGCGGTGCACCAACAGCCGCTTGTCATCATAAACAATAGGTATCTTGGCGCTTTGCACTTGGATTTCACTATTTTGACCTTTCTTTTTTTGCGAATACTAATTCAGATCTGTACCATTTTGCAGAAAAACCACACTGCTGATGTTGAAATCGGTTTGGACTTCAAAACACAAGCCTTGAATTGAAAAAAGAGAACATCATTCTCACCGTTGACCTGCACCTGTTCAAACCGGCTGTGCTGAGTGTTTGCCGTTTAAACCAAACTACAATTGACCAACGTGAAATCTGACGCGGACTTTTGGTACGTTCGTTTTTCCACCAGTCGGCCGCCTTGGCACTCGCGGCATGAAGGTCACTCGCGCAGCAATCGGCAAGCAGCATGTAGCGCAGATCTGGCGGATCTCCCCTGGGTTGATTGAGATCAAGCATCCGTTCAACAAAACGGCGATGATTTTTGTGCTTGAGAATTCCAGTGAGTTTGGCGACTGGCCGGTCCGGAACCGAGGATCTGTCACTTTCTCGGCTTCTCGGGTTTACAAAAGCGTTGATTGGGTTGTTATCACCCTGATAGCTCGGCAATACTGCCGGGTGTGAGGACGTGAGGAAATGATGAATCACTCGGCAAAGTTGAACCACACGGCGATGGTGATGGCGATGATCTGCGGCGCTTTCTTTTCGGCCTCATCCGTCGGGGCAGCTCCTCGAACAAAGGTGCCGACGTACGCCCTGTTGGTCGGCAGCACCCAACCGGGGAAGGCACAAGAGCCATTACAATTTGCCCATGACGATGTGGACCGATTGAGAGCAGTGCTCATCGAGTTGGGAGGAATTCGGCCAGACGATTTGGTGACGCTCTACGATCCCAGTTCCGCTCAACTCTACCGCGCGCTGACCGACATCGAGACAAGACTGGATAAGCACGCCACCGTTGATGAGCAGGCCTTGTTTCTCTTTTACTATTCCGGTCATGCCCGATCACAGTCACTCAATCTGGGGGACGACGACGTTCCGCTGGCTTCGCTGAGGACGAGGCTCGAACAGATACCGGCAACGGTCAAGCTGGTCATCCTGGACGCCTGCCAAACGGGTGCGATATCGCGAATCAAGGGAGTCGAACCGACCGCACTCTTCTCGTACAATTCCGTCGCCGGTCTGAATACTGCCGGGATGGCGGTAATGTCCTCGAGTGCGGCCAATGAACTGAGTCAGGAATCGGACCAGTTGGAGGGATCCTTTTTCACCCATCATCTTGTGGTCGGATTGCGGGGTGCTGCCGATGCCAATTCCGACGGCCGCATCACCCTCAACGAGGCGTATCAATACTCGTACAACAACACCCTGGTCGACACCACGGGCACCGCAATCGGCAAGCAGCATGTGACTCTGGAAACGGAGCTGCGGGGCAAGGGGGAGATGGTGCTCACCTGGCCGGCGCAAGCAAAGTCGAGCATCCGCTTGCCGGCCGATCTATCAGCAGAGGTGCTCATCTTTGCCGAACCGGAAAACACCGTCATGGCCGAGATCCACAAGAGTGCGGGAAATGTCTTGAGCCTGGCGCTGCCCACCGGAAAATACGGCGCGTTGCTGCGCTCATCAGATGCGACTCGGTATTGTGAGATCGGTCCTCGAACTGGGCACCTCACCGAATTGGTGCTGACGTCGTGTCGGGAAGTAACCCCAAATCAGATCCAGTTCAAGGGTCGACAGCTGGTGGCCGGTGCCGCAAACACCCACTCGCGTTCGGGGGACGATCCGCCGCCGGTGCAATCCGCGCCCCCGACCGGTGCGTCCAACCCATCGATTCCCGGACCCCAGTCCTTTTATGTTGTGGTCGGCGGAGGGGTTGGTTACGGCTTGCTAAAACACGAAATCAACGTCGATAGCGTAAGCGCTGATCTCGACCCGGAGGGGGACGGTGTGTCCCCACCCCGCGGTGCTATTGAAGAAGGTTCTTTTGCCGTGCAAGGCAACGCATGGAGCGGAATTCCACTTCGATTGGCTGTCGGTCTGTTTTTCGTGCCGAGGCTCTCCCTCGAAATTTCCGGACGATTTGATGTGCATCGCACGGTGACGAAATCACCGGTCAGCTGTTGGGAAAAGAATGGCGGTACGCTAGTGGGAATAGACAAGGTGAGCTGCAATGTCGAGTTGCCGGTTGAGGGGCAGAATTACACACCCGCCGAACAAGAGGCGATCGCCCGGCGATCCTTTGCGTTGCGCCAAGGGTCGGGAACTCCCGAGATGCGGGAATCGTCGAACTTTGCCTGGCTGGTCAATGCCCGCCTGAGATACCAGCTGTTGCGCCGCGCCAATCTGGGGGCCTCCTTGTTCGCCGGGGTGGGATACGGCCGTGTGCAATACCGCGTCGAGTCAGTCGATGGTCCGTACTCCGTTGTGCCGGGCATGATTGACTTGGAGTTAGGAATGGGAATCGGTTACCACTTCAACACCCATTTCGGCATCGCTGTCGAGGTGCCGTTGTCAGTGGTCGTGGGAGATGGATTGGCATTGAATGTGGATGCAACAGTGGGGTTTATCGTAGGGTTCTAAATTCGCGCTCAACTCGAGGATCGATAGGACAATTACACCGCTTGAACCAAATTGGGCTGTCCGGAGTTACAGCAAGTACGGCCCCGCTCTGCTCAGAAAGTGTGAGCGGATGTTGGGCAACCAATATGATGCAGAGGACGTGGTGCACGCTTTATTTGTCGAACTAATCAACAAAGGTCGTCAGGAGGCAGACCTGCCCTATCTCTATCGCGCGGTGACCAATCGCTGTATCAATATTTTGCGCAAGCAGAAGAATCACCGGCAGTTGTTGGAGCGTCAACAAGCGTCGATCGCCGCTCCGCCTCGGTCGACCATCGATGAAAAAACGATTAGCTTGGACCTGTTGACCAAACTCGCCGGGCGGCTCGATAAAAAATCTTTTGCCATTCTCGTGTATCGCTTCTTGGATGATTTGACCCAGGAGGAGATATCCCAACTGGTCGGCCTTAGCCGAATCTCGATTCACAAGCGGTTGCAGAAGATCAATCGGTTGGCCGTCGAGCTGGCCGAAACTCGAGCTGCCGGAGAAGACAGATGAGCAACTGCATCTCACAGCGAATCTCCTGGCTGGCGCTGGAACAGTATCGTCTCGATGACCTTCCATCGGAGCAGCGGCAACGCATTGCGCAGCATCTCGACCAATGCCCGGCCTGTGCCGGAGATTTGCAAAAAATCGGCGATGATGTGCGACCACTCAAACCGCTCACTCTCGAAGACCGAAAGAAAGCATTCCCGCCGCTGCGCTTTAGCATCCCCGCCATCGCCGGCACGGCGATCATCGCCGCGGTGCTCTTGACCGTCCTGTTCGACCGAGTGCCCCAACAGGCAGGGAGTGCCAAAATCCCACCGCACCACATCGAGTTCAAAGGTGGAGAGCTGGCCATGATGGTCGCCAGAGAACGCAACGGCTGGGTTGAAGAAAACCCGAGCCAATTCGCCGAAGGAGACAACTTCACCGTGTTTCTCACCCACTCCTCGCCTGAACCGATTCACTGGGACGTGATCATTGAACAGGGAGGGGAAACCTACTTTCCCTATACCGACCGGCCTCCACTGGCCGCCGGAAACCTGGTGCCTCTTCCCGGTGCGTTTCGTCTGACCGGTGTCCAACCCATCACCATCTGCGTGGTTGTCGGAACCGAACCTCTCAGTCGTGCTGCATTGAAGCGAGTTGCAAAAAGTGCGCTACCCCCAGCAACAGTTTGCAAACAAATGAAATCACACCACCGGGATCGGTGAAAAAAGTGTCAATTGTCGGGGTCAGACCCCATGTTTTCTCATTACGGCGTCGATGCCGTCTTCTAGGTGCTTTAGTGGCTTGGTGTAGATGCGGTTCATTTTTGTTCCATCGGCCCACAATCCGTGATCGACAATCAGGCTCAGTCGCCAGAAGTGGTTGCTCAGCCGAGCCGAGGGTAGGGAGAACAACTCCGGAATGGTGAGCATCATCTTACAGGCAGTCCAGACCCATGGTGAAACGTTTATTTGTTTGAATGGGAGCTGGGCCGATCGGGCCATCTGTCGCGGAATCTCTCCGATAGGCGGCGAATCCGCTACAATACAGTAGGTGTCATCGGCGGTTTTCTGGGTCAATGAAAACTCGATGACAATATCCACCAGATTGTCGATATAGATCAGCCCGGTGCGGCCGGGCCAGTTGACGCGGCCCAGTGGATGACCCGTTTTAACCCACTTCTTGAATTTATCGAACAGACCGTCTATTCTCGTGCCGTAGCCGTACACCGTGGAAAAGCGGAGAATGTTGTAGGTATAGCCCAGGCTCGCTGCGTTTGATTTGATGATCTCTTCTGCCTTGAGCTTGGTTTTGCCATAAATCGTTCGCGGATGACACGGGCTCTGCTCGGTCAGCGGTCCTAAGGCCGGTTGTCGGCGATCAATTGCGGCGGTGGAGCTGGCAAAAACAACTCTCGTGCCGCGCAGATTGGAACGCAGCACGTTCAACAGGTGTTGAGTTCCTTGGTCGTTGGTGCTGTGATCCTCTGCTCCGGAATCGGTCGAAGCGGCCAAGTGGTAAAGAATATCGAATTGGGGGAGCTCGTCAGGTGCAGGTTGCCAATGGCGAATATCCGCCGGGATCGTACGAACCCCCAACTCCTGTAGAATCGCGCGGCCGCTTCGCTCGAGCTCATTGTCCTCTTGCCAGGTCAAACAGACAATATTCTCACTGCCGAATCGCGAAACCAGTTCCCGAACCAACACTCGTCCGATAAAGCCTGTTCCTCCGGTAACCAGACATTTCATTTGGTGCTTTCCTTTTTTGGCGGCGGTTTTGTGGCATGCTGACGGGAGGTGGTCCGCTCGTTGTGGGCGGCGAGAATCTTGCGCGCGTCCAGCAGTAGATCGGTCGGTCGTTGCGCCACGATGAATTCTTTTCTGGTCAAAGTGGAAAATCGTTTAAAATAGCGTTTGTCCACCTGGATGTAGTCAATTTTCCATTTGCTCAACCAGGCGTAGAAATCGGGATTCGTCAGCAGTCCTCGGCGAACATTGCGGGGAAAGATCACCGATCGCTCGCCGGTGTAGTAGGCAAACACTTCGCCGTTTCGTGCGGGTGAAAAGATGGCCCCCTCGGTGTCGGTCACCGAAGCATAGTAGGCCTGCTTCTCCTGGTAGCGCCGGGCAATGTTGGTCACGTTGTGGGGAATCAGCTTGCCTGAGAACAGTCGTGTGCCGAGCCCCGGACCTCTCTGATTTCCCAGGGGAAGCCAACAACAGATGAAAACAACGCTGCCAACGATAAACGAACCGATCCGTCGGGGTCGGCTGGAATCGAGTATTGAGGTCAGGGAAAGGCCGAAAATCAAGAGTAACGTAAAGTGCAGCTGGGCCCAATACCGCCGATCCGGGAACGGTGTCAACGAGACGGACAGATAGTGAATAATGCCATATGCCAGACCGAGTAGCACGATCACTTTGTGTGGTCGCGGCATCCGTCGCCAAACGATCGCGGTGAAGATCGGAACGATGTAGATCAAGCTGTGGGTCACTTCGACGATCGCATTCCAGTTGCGCGTGGCGTATCGCAGGCGAAATGTCAGCCACAAACCCGGATCATCGAAAATGGTTTTGGGAAAGTTCTCCGGCGACCAGAAACAGATCGGCGCGTGACCATTGAAAATGGACAGAGCGGTCAAGGTGTTGTTGGCTGCGAACGGCGTTCCGAATACAGCCAGACAGCGGACGCCCCAAGGCAAGTACGTCAAGAAGAAGAACCCGACCAGGCAACTCATCTTGAGCAGGACCTGCCGTTTGGAAAATCCGAACTGACGGTAGCAAAAAATCGCGATGACCAATGCGGCCAGGCTGAACAACAGTTGATCGAATCGCGTTAGAATCATCAGGCCGAGACAAATTCCGGCGATTGACTCAAACACGTAGGGGCGGTTGTCCCGGTCGAGACTCTTGATGAAAGTCGTCAGAAAAATAATGTACCAAAAGAGGGTGAGGGGGATGGCGCGGGCCTGGCCGAGCTCTCCGCGATAGAACGCATCGCTGGCGACGAATACAATGAAGGTCAGGGCCAACAGTAGCCAATATCGAGGTGTCAGGGTGCGGCAGAGAAAGCAAACGATGACGAGCGTACCCAACAGGGTGATCAAATTGACGATGACGCCGGAGTGGATCCCCGCATCGGTGATAAAATCGACGAAACCAGTCAGCAGCGGAAAGAGCGGTGGAAACGACCGGCTGGGCAACGGCCAGGCCGGATCGTCGTGTAGGTCGCGAATGGCAAACGTGGTAAAGCCGTGGCCATCAAAAAGGTTCTGGCCCAGTAGAAAGTAAGAGTACGAGTCCGGAGAGAAAACCCGTCCCAGCTGGGGCCACATGGTCAACCAGGCCAACAGAAAACCGGCGACGACAAATAGAGCCACGAGCGCGAGTTGCCGGCGATTCCACATCGGGTTGAGCGACGGTGTGGTTGAGAGGAATTGACGGATGGTATGATTAAGCTTCGTTAAGTATCGTCCGATTCTCATCCCACATCCTTGACCTATCAACCCACCCTTTGAACTAAAAAAAAGCGCCTAAAGGTCTGGGTGACCCGCCGTTGTTCACCCGGGATTCTTATTCGCCTAGGCTTTATCATACGACTGCAAATCGTTTCAACCCATCCGGACTGAATGCCCTACCTTGGCGGCGGTGGTGGTTTGTAGGGATAGATTTCCACCTCCACAAAGGCCATGTGACGGGATTTCGGTGCGTTCAACTGCACGTATCTCGCCTGTTGACCCTCCAGCGGTATGCGCCAGGGATAGGCGTCTCCCCGCTCGTCGATCACTCGGAGCCGTCGATACTTCTTGCCATCGCGAGCAGCTGTCACGACGAGGGGCAAGGTCTGCTTGCCCGTGCGCTTGCGGCCGTCAAAAATCACAATTTCCCCCAGGCGGTGGTCAGCGCCCAAATCCACTCGCCACCACGGTCGCTTTCTGTTGCGATGGGTTTTGAACCCCCTGTGTCGTCGATGGCCATCCACCCCGAGTCCGGAATAGGTGTGGTAAGGCGTACGCCAGGGGACGGCATCGGCGCTCAACTCGGTCCGTTTGCCAAAAGCCAGGTTGTCGCTGGGAATGCGTTGCGCACTGCTCCATTTGTACACCAATCCCAAATTGTCCCCTGAGTACAAGCTTCCATACCACAGATAAAACAGTAGCGTCGGCACCAGGGTGCTGGCGGCGATAAAGCACCAGCGCATATTTCGCTTTGTTCGACCGCTGAGGCCGATCAGCGAAAAGTAGATCCCGAGCAGCGCCGCGATTCCCAGACTCAGAGCAAAGCCCACGTTGGAGGCCACACTGACATACCGAAAATCGACCTGGTGAGAGCCTGCCTTGAGGAAAACCGCCTGCTCGCCCCCATTGGCGGGATAGATGCGTGCGGGTTGTGAATCGACTTCGGCCCGCCACCGATTATCGGTATCCAGGGCGGTCAGGTTGAAAAAGCCGTCGGCCGAGTTGGATACCTCAAACACGAGCCGGTTGTAGGAGGAGTGGGCAAGGGTGATCACATCGGGTTTGGTCGCCGCGTCGGGGGGATGGTCCGCCGGCCGTCGTTCCGGCTCGAGCTGCTCGATGAAGGTGGTATTGGCCCACTGAGTGGTCGCCATCCGATCGAGCGCTTCTTGTGCATCGGTGACCGATTGCCACTCCCGATAAAACACCGCCAACCGAACGTCGTAAAAAGAACTGTTCATTCTCTTGCCGGTAATATCTGAATGGGATCCGACACCCGGGTTGCCGACGTAGTTCAGCGATCGGCTCTTGCGGCGCTCGTATTCTTCCATGGTCTTGGTTTTTGTGCGCGTCCGTTTGGCCACCCAGGTGCCGTAGTTCATTTCGATCCCGACTTGGAACAGCATCGTCAGGACGAGAAGCGTGCCGACGATCGGTTGCCAGCGAGTGCTTAAACCGCGGATCACCGTTAGCAGTAGGGTCGCGGCGGCAAACCCAAAAACGACTGGTTGAACAAAGGGAGGCACCCGGCGAAATCTCAACGGAAGCGTCGAAAACCCACCCATCCACTGGGCAGCAGGGATGAGATCCTCCAACCAGAGGAAGTGCAAAACCAGGAGCAACAGGGAAATCGCGCCGGCGGCGGAGACTCGGCTCAAGGGCAATCTGCGGCCCCACACGAGCAGCGGTTGATCCGCTCTTCCCCAGAACCAAGCCAAAATCAAAAAAATCAGCGCCGGCATCATCGTCGTGATTCTGCCTGGGACCCGAAACGTACCGGCCATGGGAAAGTACTTCCAGTACAAGTAGTGAATCGGCGTCGCGTCGCCGATCGACAACAGAAATACCAGCACCACCGCGCCAAAGAGTATCAGAACCACTCGGGATACCTGCGCTCTTGCCAGTGCGAGTAGCGGAACCGTCAGCAGCAGACAGATCATCGCCGAGCTGCCGAAGCTGCCCTCGACCGATACGTTCAACGGGGAGAAAAAGCTGTTCAGCTCGCCGCCCCAGGAATCCTGGTTGCGCAGGGACCATTCGTATCCGGCATCGGTGCGCACCGAGAGCTCGGAGATGAAATCGAAGTAGAGTGGCAGCGTATAGGCCGAGGCGGCTATCACGCCGGTCACGATAAAGACGGAAGTAGAGCCGTAATATTTCAGGATGGAACGGAGATCCCGACGGGCGGACCCTTCGATTTCCGGCAGGACAAACGGTATGGCGAGCAGGGCGATGCCGCATACCAGAAAGCCGAAGTACATGAATTGGGGATGGCCGCCGACGACCAGGAGATAGGTGGATCCGGCAATAGCGGCGGGCCAGACGACCTTGGAGGGCTTGAGATAGTAAAAGGCGATCGCGGCGAGCAACAACAGGTGGGCGGTATAGTTCTCCAGTGCGGAGGCAAAGCGAAAAATGTCCAGCATCCGCATGTTGTAGACGGTGAGCAGAGAGATGGCGTATGCCAGATCGAGGGGGAGCTTCAACCGCCTGAGCAGCATCAACAGGGCAAAATGGGCCAAGCCGAGGGAGAACAGGCGAAGCAGGGTGCTGAGATCGGAACCGTTGCCCTGCCAGTAAAAGGGCAGCTCGGATGCGATGTGGGAAATGGGGTGGAGCAGTTGACCCTGGGTCAGGGCCGCCGCAGCGCGTCCTCCGGCATACCCATGAGCGTACAAGGGCCACGAGCCATGTTCCAAGGAGAACATCAGCTCCATCTGTTGAGGTTGAGAGAAGACACCGTAGTCGTTGCCCAGAATCCGCTCACCGACAAACGGCAGTGCCCAGTGAAAGAGAACAAACGGAAGCACAAAAACGCTGCCCAGGACGAGGTACTTTCCGCGTTTCTTCCAATTGTCGAAGTCGAACTTCATCAGCATCACCTTGTGGGGCAGCTATTCTAGCCAATTGTCCCGATTAGACAATAGAACCCGTTTCGAGTCGAATAGGTGATGGGATTCAGTCGGTCAGTACGGCGAGAATTTTGGCCGGCTCGGTTCCGTGAGCTCGAACGTTGTGGAGGCTCGACGAATCGTAGTACAGCGCGTCGCCGGGTTTGAGGATCTGTTTCTCGTCATTGACGGTGATTTCGATCGCCCCTTCGAGCACGTAGAGGAACTCCTGGCCGTCGTGGGACGAGTGCTCATCTGCGGCGGCCGGGTGAAGGGTGATCACGAACGGTTCCATTTTGCGGTTTTTCTTTTGCAGGGCGAGCGCTTCGTATTCATAGCCCATGTTGTTCTGTTTGGCCTCGCCGAAGCGGGAAAACCGCTGGCGCTCGTCCGAACGGACGACGGTGAACGGCTGTTCTCCCTTGGAGATCACCTCCGAGACCCGCAGGGACAGGGCCTTGGACAGGGAAATCAACTGTCCCAGGGGTAGAAACGATTCCCCTTTTTCGACCTGTACGAGCAGCTCCGGAACAATCCCGGTCTTGTCGGCCACCTCTTGCGGGGTGAGGCCCTTATGTCTGCGCGCCGCTTCGAGGCGTTGACCGTATTCGTGGGCCCATTTTTGGTCTTCGACCGCCCTGGCTCGGGCAATCCCCGCGGGGTCGGTCAGCAGATCATCCTCTTTTTCGCCGGCGAATTCATGCGCTGCAGCGACGTAGTCCCCGTACTTTAGCACTTTGTCGTCCTTGTCCATCAGCCGTCCTTTCGAGGGGCTCATTCTACTCGTTTGCGCGCCGATGTTAAACCTCGAAATGAACCAGATGGTCGGCGCACGCTTGACAGGTTAAAATTATCGGAGGAAGAGGAAGTGATGAGCGATTCATGTCGAGAGCTCGGGCTGGTCACCGGTATTACCGGGGAAAACCGCGCGCTGGTGACCGTGCATCGGGCCGAAGCGTGTCATTCCTGTTCTGTCAAAGGGGCCTGCTCGGCCCTCGGTGGTCAGACCAAGGATTTGGTATTGGAGGCCGAAAACGACGCGCGGGCCCAACCGGGGGATCGAGTAACCCTGTCCATGCCCCAGTCGAGCGTGGTCAAAGCGTCGATGGTACTCTACCTGCTGCCCGCGTTGGGCTTGGTGGCCGGGGCGGTGCTCGGCAGGGAGGTGGCGCTCGCCCAAGGCTGGATCACCGATCCGGCGTCGATCACAGGCTCGTTTCTCGGGTTGGTGGTCGGGTTTGCCATCTCGAAGGTGTTGAGCAAAAAAATGGGGCAAGCGGCAAAATACCGACCGCGAATCACCGCCATCGCCGGCCGGAGCTGAGGAAGATAAACCGCAACGCTCCCCTCGGGAGACGTGCCCCCTATTCGCCAATGTAGCCGAGCAGTTTGTTGAAGGTCTTTGTGTCCACTTCCAGTGCGCGGGCAGCCGCTGCCTTGCTGGGAAACTCCTTTAGATAGGCCCGGGCCAAGTAAGCCTTCCAGACGGCCAGAGTGGGCGGGTTGTCCCGGCGCTCGGCCAGCAGCTCACTCAATCCCTCGTCGAGATCAGTGGGGCGAGTGGTCGGGGGGCTGTCGGCCGGGTGTCCCATCGCGGTAAACGACAGCGCTCGCAACCGATAAGCGGCCTGGAGTTGACTCAAGCTAATGCCGGCGGTCGGTTTTGCGACGAAAAATGAGGCCGTGCGCAGCACCGATTCGAGCTCGCGAATATTGCCGGGCCAGTACTGACTCGCCAGCCATTCGAGCCCGGCCTTCGATTCGAGTGCGATCGATTTTCCCTTCATGCGGGCGGGCCAGCGCTCTTCGGTAATTCGGTGGAGCAACGCCCTGACGATTCTGCCGAATGCCCGTTTGCGGCGGCGCAGTGCCTTGAGGGCCAGGATAAAATCGCCCAGGCGGTAGCGCAGCTCGGGTTCGATTTTGGCGGGTTGGGTGGTCCCGGCAATGACCCATCCGTCGAACTTTCGTTTTTGTTTATCCGACTCCCCCAGCCGGCTGAATTCCCGGTCGCCGATGGCCAGGAGAAGTTTCCGTTGAACCGTGGGCGGAGCGTGGTGGATTTCATCGAGAAACAGTACCCCTCCACGGGCTTCCTCAAAAGCGCCTTTGCGCTCGGCATGGGCCGATGTGAACGCACCCTGGGCATGGCCGAAAAGGGTGCTCTCGGCGAGCTCGGTGGGCACGGCAGCCATGTTCATCACCACCAAGCCGCCCGGTTTGCCGATCTTTCCCCGTTCAACCGCTTTCTCGTACAAATAGCGAACCAGGGAGCTTTTTCCGGTTCCGGTCTCACCGACGATGAGCAACCGGGGTTGTGAGGAGATGATTCGATCCAGCAGGAGGCCCAACTGAGCATTGCTTAAAGACTCGACCATGTCCGCGAAAACGATTGTCGATTTGATGGTGTCCTCGGTCACCGCTGCAGAATCCTTCCCAAGGCGTTGTTCAGGCTCTCCAAAGAATCGATGCTCTTGCCGATCAGTCTGGACTCAGCCAGGCAACCGGTTCGGACGAGTTTTTCGTGCACCTCTTCGTCGAATGCCGTGTGAAACACGGTGCGCCCCTTGATCCACGGAAATGCGGCGATCAGCTCGAGAAACAACTCGCACCCGGCGAGTTTGTTCTTCCTGAACCCCGAGTCGAACACCGCCGCCTCAATCGTCTGCCCCAACGCCGCGATCTCACGCTTGGCCTGAGCTGCGCCGTGGCAGATGAAGACGCGAAATCCGGGGAAGGCGTGTTGAATTTCATTGCCGATGTATCCGGTGAATTGGTCATCATCATCGATGATCAGTATCACGCGTTCTGCCATCTCAATTCGCTCCCTCGTCTCGGGGTAAGGTGAAATCGAATCGCGTTGAATCGGCGGTCGAGTGCGCCAAGGTCAATTGACCCCCGAGGTTGACCGCGATTCGTCGGGCGACCCAAAATCCGCCCCGCCTGGTATTGAACAGTTGTCGTTGCACGGCCGGGGTGATGGGCGGCCCGTCGTTCTCCACACTCAGGATGTGGCGATCTTCGTCGGCGCAGGCCGACAGGAGAATCGTCCTCGCACCGGCTTTAGCGGCATTTTCCACGATGCGATGCAGTGCCTCCCTCAAGATATCGGCGAAGACCGGGAAATCAGCTGGCTGGGGAGGCTGTGCTCGAATCGAGCAGTTGTGCAATCCATCGAGCTCACTTTTCACATCCCGCAATAGCTCGGAGACCTGTCGCCGTTCAAAGAGCACCTCGGCGTCGGACAGGGAGAGCAGTTGCTGTGCCTGCGTTTCGATTTTTTTGGCTGTTTCGCCAATCCGTTGCAGATGGCCGTGGGCCTCATCAGGGGTGAGGCGAGCCAGCTCCTTGAGGATGAATCCCTGTTGGGACGTGGCGTTGAAAATCGTGTGTCTTGCCGAACGGTGGTGCGCCAAGAGGGTGAGGATCTTGTCCGAGAAATCCCGATGGGCGCTGCGGTAGGCGTCCCGGTAGGCGTATTTGTTCTCACGACCCAGCGCGAAGAAGCTGACCATCCCCATGAACAGAATACCCTTGGACAGAATACCGATCGTGTAGAGCGGGAGTTGAGCCCAGCGGTAGTAGACGAGCAACTGGGAGACCGCATAGAACAGCAACGCCCCGCTGGTCACCACGCCCGTGATGTCGAGACGGGTCCGGTTCAGCTCCCGCATCATCCCCAGTCCGAGGATGAGGAGCCCCAGAAACGAGGTCACCACATCGTAGAAGTTGATCAGGTTCAGGCCTTCCCACGGGGTCAGGAGCCCGATGACCAGCAACACCGCACCGAAGGCAAAGAACACCGGTACCATCAGCCGGTGACCCAGCCAGCGGACGATCCACCTCATGTGGGGGGTGTGATCGAGCCCGCGGGGCGACGGCGCCGGGAGATCCTGGTGAATTCTCCGCTCCAGCCGCAGGAGGGTCGATCCGGCCCAGACGAACGCGGTGGTGACCAACAGGTTGATCACCGCTTTGAGCTCTCCGGCGATCGCCAGTTGGATACCGATACCCAAGTCCAGACCGTACGCTACTGCCCACAGACTGAACCCGGCCAACAGTGGATAAAAGACGCCTCGTTTTATCGTTGAGCCGAACGCTTTTTTGCCCCGCCGGAAAACCGTGGGCCACAGGGCGACGGCGATCAGTACCAGGATCAGCACCAGGTTGGCCGACTTGAGGTAGTGCAGGACGGCGGTGAATTCCTCAGGGGTCATGGTCGATGATCGTCTACCCGTAATCCGGGAAAATGTCTACAAATAATACCCATCAAGGGTATTTTTTACCAGTAATTTTTCCGGATATACATGGTTTGGTTTGACGGAGTTGGAGTTGGTTTGGTTAAAAATGTATAAATTACGAATAGTTGCATGTTAGCGGACAGTTGGCACGCAATCGGCATCGAGGGGCATGGTCAATCGGCAGGATCGTCGGCGCTGAGCTGGGCGGCCGATGGATACGCGAACGCTTGAGAGAGGAGAAGCGATGGCCCTCGGACATCCCAAAGGATTGTTCCCGTTGTTCTTTATCGAGGCGTGGGAGCGCCTCGCTTTTTACACCATGTTGGGCATCCTGCTGCTCTACACCACCGACCTGGAACGGGGAGGTCTGGGACTCCCCGCTGTCGAAGGCAACCAGATCTACGGGATGTACCTCGCCTTCGTCTATTTCACCCCCTTTCTCGGCGGTATTCTCGCCGATCGGCTGCTCGGCTACCGCTTGGCCGTGCTCATCGGCGGCCTGTTGATGGCGTTGGGCCTATTCGCCATGGGGACGATGGGGTACGGTCCGTTCATTTTCGGGCTCGTCTGCCTGGTCGTGGGCAACGGGTTGTTCAAACCGAACATCTCGGTGATGGTAGGGCAACTCTACGGACCGAACGATCCCCGAAGGGACGCGGGGTTCAACATCTTTTATGTGGGCATCAACATCGGCTCGTTGTTGGCCGGATTGTTGGCGGCGACCGTGCGCAACGAGTTGGGGTGGTTGATCACCTTCCGCGTGGCCGGAGCCGGGGTGCTGTGCGGGGTGCTGATTCTCCTGTTGCACTGGAAGTTGTTGCGCCGAGCGGATCGCCGACCGGCCGCAGACCCGCAGAGCAGGGGCCTCGCCGGCATGTTGGCCAAGCTCTTCGTCCCGGCGTTAGCCTGCGGTGCACTGGGATTTGTGTTGGCCCGGGCATACCTCCCGCCGGATGCGGTGATGCGCCCGGGGGTGATCGGTTTCCTGGCCGGGATGGTACCGGTGGCTGTTTTTTTCATCCGTCTGGGGCGCGACGCCGATCCGGCGGAAAAACCGGGTCTGCTGGCCCTGTTACCCGTTTACCTCGCCGGCGCGACCTTTTTTATGGTGTTGCACCTGAACGGCAGCGCGATGACCCAATGGGCCAGGGACAACACGGATCGCCGGCTCGATACCCTGGTGTCTCAGGACGCGCTGCCCCGGTATTACCGCAACGCCGGTCCGGAAGTGCCGCGACCCGATCCCCGGGCGCTGGTCCCGGTGCCGTCCCGCGCTTTGGCCCAAATGTTCGGCCAACAGCGTCTCGATCAACAATCGGTGCTCCGGATCGCCGCGATCGGCGAGTTGGAGGTCAAACGGTGGGATCCCCACCGCAGCCCGAACGGGCTCGAGCCCGGCGAACGGAACTGGTTCGAGCGGGCGGTGACGGTGTATCAAGACGGCGCAGTGGGGATCGTCGATGGGTCCACCGATTCCCCGGTTCGAGTGACCCTGCAGGACGGGGCAAGGCCGGTGGCTCGGGTCGCCTTTTTGCGCGCCATTGATGGACAGCAAGTGCCCGTATTCGTGGTCAGCGCGGACGCCTATCGGGTCCTCTACGACGACTACACACAGAACTACGGCGGGTCGCCCAAAACGCTCCCCCCGGGCGAATTCATCAAGGTGGTCAATCCTGAAATCTATCAGTCGTTCAACGGGTTGTTCGTGTTGCTCTTCACCCCGTTGGTGCTGATCGGTTTTCGGTTTCTGACCAACCGGAATCGGCCGGTCACGACGGCGCGTAAGATCGTCGCCGGATTGTTGCTCACCGCGAGCGCGTTGGTGCTGATGGTCATCGCCGCTGTTGTGTCGGGCAACGGCGCGGTCAAAGCAGGCGCGGGTTGGTTGATCGGGTTCTACGCGATTATCACCGTCGGTGAGCTCTGTCTGTCACCCATGTCGTTGTCTCTCGTGACAAAGCTCTCTCCCAAACGATTGCTCGGCCTGACCATGGGTGGATGGTTTCTGGCCACCGCACTGGGGAACAACTTCGCGGGATTTTTCGGCGGACTGCAGGAGCGGATCGCTCCGGTCTCGTTCTTCCTGATCCTGGCGGGGATTTGTGCGTTCGTCGCGTCAATCCTTCTCTTCATGCTGCCCCGCTTGGATCGGATCATCAGCCGTTACGAGGGATAGAGCGACTCTCCGAGGACGTCACTGGTCCATCAACCGATCTGCCGATTGTCCTCGTGCACCGGTAACGTCTCGAATCAAATAAAGAAATTGCACGCCCAAGCGCGGCTCGTCACCACGGGAGTTGCGTTGCTAAACTAACCAGGCGTCCCGTCGTTAAAAGAGTGGAAGACGAACCATGCTGTGGGAGCTGACAATTGATAGACAACGACGGCGCGCAAGAGGTGGTCATCGCCACCTTTTTCCTAGACAATAACATCCACCTGGCCTTGGACACGGTGCAGGTCCGCGAAGCGATTATCATCGAGACGGATATCGTACCGCTTCCGTCGAGCTTGAACTTCATCGAAGGGATGATGAATCTTCGCGGTGCGGTCGTCCCGGTGGTCAATCTGAAGAAACGCCTCGGCCTCGCCTCCACCGAGTACCAGGGGGTGCGCAAGGCGGCGATTGTCGAGCTGCAGCATACGGCGATCGGTATTTTGTTCGACGGGGTGAAGGATGTCATTCGGGTGGCCCGTTCGGACGTCAAGACGATCGACGCCAGCATTCAAGGGCAGGACAAGATCATTCACGGGGTGATCAACCACTGTGCCACTGACCGCATCATCGAATTGATCGATCCCAGCCATCTCGTCTCCGCTGATCAGGCCCGCGCCCTCGGCCGCTCGGTCGACCAAACGTCACTCGCTCCGCAAACCCCCGCGGCGCGATCGGTCACGACTAAGTACGTCGTATTTTCCTGGGGACAACAGGAGTACGGCATCGACATCAAGTATGTGCGCGAGGTGGAGACGGTGAAGACGAGCAAGGTCGAGACCGCGTTTCAAGGAAACCTGATCTGCGGCAGCATCATGGTGCACGGCAAGAACCTTCCCCTGATCAAAATGGGGTCCATCTGCCAACAGCATCCGCTGGAAAACGAGGAGGGGTTGCCGCCGGAGCAGAACATCGTCGTGCTGGACGTGAGCAACAACAGTTTCGCGGCGACCATCGACTCGGTCAAGGAGATTGCCACTGTCAACGAAGATCAAGTGCTGAGGACCTCGATGATTCCCGACGGGGCGGCCAAGGGCATTTTCCAACCGTCAGAGAACAGAAATATCGTCCTGCTCGATCCCCAGGTGGCCTTTGCCGAGCACCTGGCTGATATTGAATCGTTCAATATTCTGCACGACAAGAACGAGCAATACGATGGCTACGCTGGTGAACAGGACAAACGAAACAAGTACGTGACCAATGAAAACAGTTACCTCGTCTTCTCCGCGGGGCGGGCCTTTGCGATGGATCTGCACTTCATTCAGGAGATTTTACCAAACGCCACCATCATCTCCACACCAGATACCAGCAACTATTTGAAGGGCATCGTCAACCTGCGCGGCGCGCTGGTGCCGGTGCTCGATCTGCGGGAATTCTTAGGGTTTGAGCGGGATGAGAGTAGTGTTGATCTGCATAATTTGATTATCGTTACCATTGACACCCACCGTCTGGCCCTGACGGTGGATACCGTATCAACAGTTGCTCGCCAGGAAGGTCAGACAAAGGTGCCTTCGCTCGACGAGCGGCTGGAACAAAAAAGAGACATCTTTGAAAATCTGGTCACGATCAAAAACAAGGCCGGAGAGCTCGAGCACACCTTGGTTATTGATCCACGGAGATTGCTCGACCACATTGCGTTTACCAAAAAGACAACAGTGAGGGAAGAGGCATGACACAGCAAACCGCGTCCAAACAAAAGCACCACGTGACGGACATCTCGGCGGAGTCGATTCCGACACCGGTTCTCGAAATCGATCGAGATTTCAAAATCACCAGAATCAACTCTGCCGGGGCTTCTGTCGCCGGTCTCGTTCCGGAAGAGGCAGTTGGACGACATTGCTATGATCTGTTCAAGACGCCCCACTGCCGCACCGACAGATGCGCGCTCGGTCGGGCAATGCGGGAGGATCACACGATCACGGAGGAAACCCTGGCCCGTCCTCGCGACGGGGTAATCATGCCGATTCGATATACCGGCACTCCGGTCAAGGATGACACTGGTACGATTGTCGGGGCGTCCGAGTTCGTGATCGATATCACAGAAGAGGTCAAACAGCGCACCGCTGCTGACCAGAAGATAAAGAACCTGGACTCGATGCCCACTCCTGTATTGAGCATCGACACCGATTATTCGATTACCTATATCAACCCGGCTGGTGCGCAGGTGGCCGGTCTCAAACCAGAAGAGGCCTTAGGTCGTAAGTGTTTCGATCTGTTCAAGACGACCCATTGCCGGACGGAGAAGTGTGCGCTGCGCCGGGCGATGCGGGAGGATCGCACGGTTTCCGAAGAGACGTTGGCCCGCCCGCGAGAAGGGGTGGTGATGCCGATCAAGTACACGGGGTCACCGATAAAGGACGCTAAGGGGAATATCATCGGCGCGTTGGAATTTGTCCTCGATGTCACCGAAGAGTCGAAACAACGCAACGCCGCCGATCAGAAGATCAAGAACCTCAATTCAATGCCCACCCCCGTATTGAGCATCGATACCGACTATTCGATTACCTATATCAACCCGGCAGGCGCGCAAGTGGCTGGTCTCAAACCAGAGGAAGCCTTGGGTCGCAAGTGTTACGAGTTGTTCAAGACCCCCCATTGTCGTACGGAAAAGTGCGCCCTGGGCCGGGCGATGCGAGAGGATCGCACGGTGTCTGAGGAGACGTTGGCCCGCCCACGTGACGGGGTAGTAATGCCGATTAAGTATACGGGTTCTCCGATCAAGGATGCCAAGGGAAATATCATCGGCGCGCTGGAGTTTGTCCTCGATATTACTGAAGAGATTAAACAGCGCACCGCCGCGGAACAGAAGATCAAAAACCTCAATTCGATGCCCACGCCGGTGTTGAGCATCGACCCCGATTTTTCGATTACCTACATCAATCCGGCGGGTGCTCAAGTGGCCGGTATGACACCGGATGAGGTGATCGGTCGCAAGTGCTATGAGTTGTTCAAGACGCCCCATTGTCGCACCGAGAAGTGTGCCTTGGGTCGGGCGATGCGGGAGGATCGCACGGTCACCGAGGAGACCATAGCCCATCCCAGGGAAGGGGTTTCGATGCCGATCAAGTACACCGGCTCGCCGATCAAGGATGCCAAAGGCAACATCGTCGGTGCATTGGAGTTCGTATTGGACGAAACTGCCACCAAGGCCGCTGAGGCGCGGATTGCCGAAGCGAGTGAAGAAGTGGTCAAATTGATCGAGATCACCAACAACTCCAAGCAGGAGATGACGATGGTGTCGTCCAACATGTCCGAGATGGGCAAGACGATCAACGACGAAGTGATCCAGCTGGATTCAGCGACGGACAAGGTGGAGGACATGATCAGCCGAGTCAAATCGATTCTGCAGATGACGATCAACTCCACCAACCTTTCATCGGAGGTGGCCCGGGAAGCGCATAAAGGCGAAGACGCGGCTAAGAACGCGATGAAACAGCTGCAGAAGATCAATCGCTCCATGTCCGAAAACAACGAGAAGGTCTCCAGCCTGGCCAAGCAGCTGAGTCGCATTTCCGAGTTCATCGATGTGATCAAGGAGATCGCCTCGCGGACCAATATCCTGGCCTTTAATGCAGCGATCGAAGCTGCCCGGGCGGGAGACGCGGGACGGGGGTTTGCGGTGGTCGCCGATGAGGTGCGCCGGTTGTCGGAGAACAGCTCCCAATCGGCGGTCGATATCTCCAAGATTATCAACTCCATCCAATCGGACTCCAACGAGACGATTAGCACGATCAAGAACGGCGTGCGACAGCTCGAGGATGGCGCCGAGGTGATCAACGAAGCCCTCAACGCGATCAATAAAATATCCGGAGGAATCGTGAACATCTCCTCAGCGGTGGGAGATATTTCAAGTCAAGTCGGTGTGTTGTCCGATGCCAGCGATGCGGTCATCGGGCAGATTCACGACGTGGTCGACTCTTCGAAGAAAAATCGTGCGGTCTCCGAGAAAGTGGGAACCTCGGTCAATGATGTGACTCAGATTCTTGAACGGGTGGCCGAAACCTCGGTTAAGCTCCAGGACGCCACCAAGAATTTGAGCGTCTAACGTGATGGATGACCTTTCCACCAGCAGCGATCAATCGACATCGTTGAGTGTCGAACGGATCTATTCCAGCCGGCTCCTTCTCACTCGCTGTGAGGAGCTCGATCTCTCTTTTGTGGTCTATTGTACCAATTCCGAAGAGGCTAACGGCCGGTTTCTCTCCACCGAGCCCACCAACCTGGTCCAGGTCCGCCAGAAATTTGCTGATCATTACTATTGGAACGATGACTCCAAGACCTACATTATCAAGTCGAAGGCCGACAATAAACGCCTCGGCATCATTCGCTATTGGCGCAATTCAGCCGAACCGTTCACCGCATTGTACGCCGTCAAGATAGCCATACCCGATCAGCGGAATCTCGGCTACGGCACCGAGGCGCAAGCCATCTTTGTCAAATGCCTGTTTGACTATTTCCATTTCACCTGCGTCGAGGTGCATACGGACTTCGACAATGACGCCCAGCGGCGATGTCTGGAGAAAATCGGGTTCAGGCTCAAGGATACCGAGACCTATGTCGACATCGATGTGCAACGAACGGGCCGACTCTATCAGATGAACCGCGACGAATATCAGGCGATCGAGCAGTACCGCGAATACAATGCCTAGGCGAATCGGTGTCGTTGCAGATGGGGACTATCTGATTCACCGCATCCCCGATCCGGTTCACGAATCTCCCCGTCGATTGGTCTCACTCTATCACCGGTTGAACGAAACAGAGGTCGCCTCATCCCTGATAAAAATACCACCCCGCGCCGCAACGGAGGAAGAGCTGCTCAGGGTTCATTCCGAGTTGTACCTGGAGCAGATCAGACACTACGCCGTCGCCGGTGATCCGTACGCCTACGACAAAGACACCTATCTGATGGAGGACTCGTTCTATGTCGCCTCGCTGGCTGCAGGTGGATGTCTCGGGCTGGTCGACGAGGTAGTCGCCGGCAGGATAGATAACGGGTTTGCGTTGATCCGACCGCCAGGGCATCACGCCACCTCGGGAAACGGTGCCGGTTTTTGCATCTTCAACAATATCGCCGTAACGGCGCAATACATCCTCGACCACCATAAGATAGACCGAATATTGATTTTGGATATCGACGCCCATCATGGCAACGGCACTCAGGAAATCTTTTGGACCGACGATCGCGTGTTGTTCGCCTCGATCCATCAGCGCCAGTTGTTTCCCCCTGAGACGGGTCAGGCGACCGAAATCGGCGAGGATGCAGGGGTCGGCTACACGGTCAACGTGCCGGTTTTTCCCTCCTTTGGCGACGAGGAATTTACCTTTATCGTCGAACGGGTGGTGCAGGAGCTGGTGCTGCAGTTCGCTCCTCAAATAATCCTCGTCTCTGCAGGATTCGATGGGCACCGGGATGAGCCGATCAGTGACCTCCAGCTCACCACACAGTGGTACGCCGACCTGGTCGCGCGGCTTACTTCGTACGCGCGCCAAAACGGTTCGGACAAGATGATGTTCGTTCTCGAGGGGGGCTACCACCCGGCGAGTCTGGAGTCATCAGTGCTCGCTGTGCTCAACGCCATGGCCGACGAAAAAGCGGTCGAGCTGAGCAATCCGTTTTCCCAGCGGGCCAATGAATTGTTGAACAACGAAGTGTTTCCCCAGTTGGCCCACAAGTGGCAGTTGGGCATGGGGTGAGGCGCTACTTCGTCGCCAGCAGTTGACCACAGGCGGCGCTGATCTCGTCGCCCCGCCGGCGCCGCAAATATACAGAAAAGCCCTTGTCGAGGAGCAGTTGTTGAAAGGCGAGAACCGTCGCCTCATCAGGTGGCTCCAAGTCCGTGCGATCGTGTGGATTGAGGGGCAGCAAGTTGATTTTGACCTTGAGGTGGGAGAGCAACTTAACGAGCGCGCGGGCGTCCCGGGGGGAGTCGTTCACCCCCTTGATGAGGACGTATTCGATGGTGAACCGTTGGCGCTTGGGCAAGCCGAACCGCTGCAGCGCGGCCATGATCTCCTCCACCGAGCTCTTGACCCCCGGTACGAGATGGGCCCGGGTGGCGTTGTCCGCTGCGTGTAACGAGATCGCCAGGGCGAGCTTACCGGCGGTCGCTTCGGCCAGACGATCGATCCCCTTGACAATGCCGACGGTGGACAGGGTGATTCGACGGTAGGACAGGTCGAGCCCGTCCGGGTGGTTGAGAATTTCAATGGTTCTCAACGAGTTGGTGAAATTGTGGAGCGGCTCGCCGATCCCCATCAGGACGACATTGGTCAGCCGCTCCCCGGGGAGGTACGATTCTCGTGCCAGCGCCACCTGACTCAACATCTCCGCGGCGCTCAGGTTGCGCACGAACCCTTCGCTACCCGAGCGACAAAACCGACAGCGCACAGCGCAGCCCACTTGGGAGGAGATGCATTGGGTGAGCTTGGATCCCTCGGGGATGAGCACCGTCTCCACAGCACAGCCGTCGTTGAACCGCACCTGCAATTTGCGGGTGTTATCGTCGGCGCGGTGAACAGCGCTCACCATCGCGGGCCAGGTTAGTCGCATGCCGATCAATTGTTGTCGCAAGGACTTGGGCAGATCGGTCATCAGCGTCGGATCGTTGATGCCCCGTTGATGGATCCATTTGAAGATCTGTCGGGCGTGAAATCGCGGTACCCCCATCGTCTCCATCACCGGGATCATCTCTTGGGGTAACATGGCCAGCAGCTCCACGGTCTTGGGTTCGGTCTCGATCATCACTCCACTCAGTGTATCGCTTCTCGAGCGAGAGGTCACCATAGGCCAGTCCGGGCGGATTTCAAGACTATTTTTCTCGAAGGCGCTCGATGGCCGATTTGACCGTGCCCGCCGGTTTGTTCTTGAGTTTTTTGTGACTGCTGAGAATATCACTGGTTTTCTTCTCCGGAATGCCTTCGACGATGGCCAGATCGCTCTCGCCGCGCAGGACGACGGAGAGATCCCCTTGGGTGGTGGCCAACGAGAGCAGCTCGGCCTCCTCGATGGTCACCGCCAGGGTGACCGTGTTGAAGCGGTGTTTCCCGTTGGCCGGCGCCTGGGCGCCGAGATGCCTGCCGGTGGCCAGTACCTGCTTGTTTTGCAGCAACGTCACCGTGACGCGCTCGCCGCTCAGTCGGCTCCCTTTGACAAAAGTGCACAAAATGTCGACCCGGTGTCCAGGTCTGAGCAAGCCGCTAATCGACAGGGAGGAGTCGACGCTGATGGTCATCGCCCGCTCTCCCGATCCGATAAGTGCCGCCAGATTGTTGGCGTTGGGATCCAGCCGCTCCACGAAATCGGTCCACTGTACCGTCTGTCCCGAGCGCAGGTCCAAGGCGACCTCGAGACCGACCACATCACCGAGCCGGTCCTTGCGCGCGACCCTCTCGTCAACATAGCCGTCGGGCATCACCCGCGAGGCCAGGTGCTCCTTTTCCACCACCGACCCTTTGGTCAGCGGCGCGGCAAAGACCAGCACCTCGACTGGACGACCTCCCTGTGCTTCGGCCTGAAGTGTGTCGACATACCAAAAATGGGTCAACCCGGCGGCCAAGCCCAACGCCACTGCAACGATCCATTTTTTGTTGATCATTTGTTCCTCCATGCGCTCGGCGCATAACTGCCGGTCAGCACCACCGTGCTTCCCGTCTCGGACAGGGTCGAAGGGACGGCGGTGGCCCAGAGCCAGGCGTCCTCTCGTTCAAAGGCGATCAATTGTCGGGACGCTATGCGCTCGTCCACCAATTCGCTGGCCGGACTCTGTTGCCAACCGGCTCGGACAAACGGGTCCTTGAGCCGGGTCAGCACCTCGGGGGGATCCCCGTCGAGCTCGATGATCACCGAGCCGAAGCCGGCTTGCGGTGACGTGCCGGCAGCGACGAAACGAGCCTCCTCGATGCGCGGAAAATGGGGCAACTCACACCCTCGTTGGGCCCTCTCCTGAGGGGAGATGAAGCCGAACTGGTCCGGCAGGGGGAGATACCGTTCCCCCGATAAATCCACCGCCAAATCACCGATGCAAACATACCGCAGGCGGCGATTGTCCTCTGGACCCTTGGGTCCGGCCCAGACATTGAAACGCAGACCGGCGACGGCGACGAGGCACAGGGCCACGGCAATCGACCACCAGTGACGACCCGCTGTTCTAATTAATCGTCTCATAGTCCCAACCATCCCATCACCATGTCGACGACCATGTCGACCAGACCATCCCTCGGTTTCATGTTGCACATCATTTTGCTCCTCCCTTGCACCTTGGCTGTCGGGCCGCCGAAAATCTCGGGAACATGCTCAGCGGTCACTTCGGCGCTGGCCTCGGCATGGGACCAGGCCAACGGCTGACCGCCCGCCACCGTGTTGAGCATTTTTTCGGTCTCGGCGTCCCCCAGATCGGTGTTGACATCGGCCTCGTCATCCACGTCTTCGATTGTGGTCTCCCCGGTGCCGCACTCGCCGGCCACGGCCATCGACATCGCCAATCCGTGTGATATGGTCTGCGCCTCGAGCTTGGCTGCGTAGAGGTGGTGCAGCGCGTTGAGGCCCATCCAAATCAAGATAAAAAACGGAATGACAATCACCGCTTCGGTCATCGCGATTCCCCGGTCATTTCGAATTAAATCCCGCATGATACCTCTCCTGTTTTGGGCTCAGTGCACCAGGAACTCCTCCAACGACAGGCCAGAGGGGAGCATTCCCCCGATGCCACCGCCGTCGAGTCCTCCCAATACCTCGTTGCACTGGTCGGCAAAAACACCGGAGCAGCAGCCGAACGAGTCACTGCCCTGCTCTCCGCCCTCTCCACCCCCGTCCGATGACAAGCGAAACCGAATCAGGCGGGAGCGCCAGGTCATGCTCCATAGATCGTTGTCCGGCGAGAAGAACTCGCCGCGTGCTGCTGGCTGATGAAAAACCGGTTTTCCATCAGCCAGCACGCCGGCAGTTTTTACTTACAGTTACCATAGTAATTCATCTGTGCGGTTTTAGTCTACTTATGACACACGTGCATATAGC
>JANQET010000145.1 GCA_028278265.1 Myxococcota bacterium | reverse complement strand
TCTCCGGTGGTGAGCAGGACGGCGGGATAAGCGGTGTCGGGCTGCACCCGTTGGTAGGGGGAGTAGGCGTGCAAGAACTTGAACTGCTCCGGATCCGAGGCATCGCCGTATTCGAGCAGGGCCGGCGGGTTGTTGCTGTCCTTGAAGGTGTGGTAGCGCACCATGTCCAGATCGGGATACTCGCAGAGCACCGCTCGAAACAGCTCGGGCCGTTGGGTCAGTGCCGCGCCGACGAGCAGACCGCCGTTGCTACCCCCCTGAATGGCCAGGCGTTCGGGGGTGGTGTAGCGGTTGTCGATCAGCCATTGGGCCGCGGCGATGAAATCATCGAAGACATTCTGTTTGTTTTCGAGCATGCCCGCCCGGTGCCACTTCTCGCCGAACTCTCCCCCTCCGCGCAGGTTGGGCCGGGCAAAGACGCCGCCGTGCTCGGCTATTACCACGGCGTAGGTGTTGAACCGGGGCACCAGGCTTACGTTGAATCCCCCATAGCCGGTGAGATAGACCGGCCGATTGCCGTCCGGCTCGGTCCCTTTTTTGAACACCAGAAACATCGGCACACGGGTGCCGTCCTTGGAGGGGTACCATACCTGACGGGTGTCAAAAGCGTCCGGGTCCACCGGGAGCTCCTGGCGATACCACAACCGACGGGCATCGGAACGGGTGTCGATCTCGAACACCTGCCGGGGCACGGTAAACGACTCGTAGGACAAAAAGGCGACCGGGCTATCCCATCGGCCCGCCAATCGTGCCGAGTGATGGAGGGGCAGGGGCAGCTCACCGAGCGGTTTTCCCTTGAGCGAGTAAATGGCGAGCTGGGTGCCCACATTGTGCAACCGGTTGACGTACAACCGATCGCCCACCACGGTGAAATCCTCGATCACATCCTCGCTCTCCGAGACGATTTCCCGCCATTGCCGGCGCGCGGGCTTGCGGAGATCCACGGCGAACAGACGGTTGTTGGGCGCCTCCCAATTGGTCATCAGCACCAACTGGTCCTTGGCAAAGGCAAAGTCGAAGCGCGCGTCGATCCCCTCGATGAGGGGGCGAACCGGTCCGTTTTGGCGCAGGTCGATGAAGTACACATCTCCTTTTGCCCAGCCGTGTCCCACGCCGATCACCAGGTAGCGACCCGTGCCCGAGAGCTCGGCCCAGACCCACTTGTCCGGCCCGATCCCCTCGCCGAAGATCAACCGGTCCTCGTCCGTCGACGCGCCGATTTGGTGAAAGTAGAGCCGCGAGCCACCGGTGCGGGTGCGATGGGTGTAGTAAAACCCCGAATCGTCCAGTGCAAAGCTGAGCCCGCTGTAGAGACCCGAAGGCAGGTGGTCGGCAATATCCCGTCCGCTCTCCGCATCGAGGATACGGATTTCGATTTCGTCCTTGCCCCCGCGCCGCAGGCTGTAGGCGAGCAGCTTGCCGCTGGGGGAGACTTCGTAGAGGGCAACCGAAGTCTTGCGGGTTTCATCGAGCACCACCGGATCGACGAGCGTCTGAACCTCCCCCTCGAAATCTCGTTTGAAATAGATGGCGGCAAGGTCCTGGCCCTTGTCCTGCTTGGCATAAAAATACCGCCCTCGGCGAACGGTCGGCGTGCCGGTCCAGCCTTGGGCGACCAACTGTTCGAGGCGGCGGCGCAGGTGCTCCCGTTGGGGGAGGGCACCGAGCTGGGAGTCGGTATAGGCGTTCTGGGCGGCGATCCAGGTCCGCGTCTCCGCGCTCTGTTGGTCTTCGAGCCAGCGGTACGGATCCGTGATCGAAACCCTGTGGATCACATCAACAACATTGTCCCGGCGGGTCAACGGTGGCCCGCTGGGAGCCGGATCCTCCTGCTCGGCGGTGTCGGTCACCGGTGGAGCGGAGTGAGCCGGAGCCGCCGATCGAACCGGAGGTTGTGGGGGACAACAGCTCCAGTTGATTCCCAACACCCCGGCCCACAGCAAAGTCTGTACGCGCCCAAAACTGTGTTTTGTATTCATCCTTTTGGCCCTTTGATGTCTTTTAGTGATGTTGATATACGTATGAACCTTCATCATTAAATGAACCCCACCCGAATATCAACTCGGCGGAGGGGTGGACAGTGTGGCTATCGATTGACGGGATGTCGGGCTACAAACGGTTCTTGCGCTGTCGCTCGAGGATGATGTGCATGATCTGCCGTACATCGGCGTTGGTGCATCGCTGGTCGCACTGCTCGAGATCGGTGATATTGAGGCAATGTCCCCGGCATTGATCGGTCCCCAAAAGGGATTCGTCGAACATGGGGTCGTTATAGAGGTATTGTAGATCCTTTACTTCCACTGCCACAGTGGTATCGCATTTGGCGCGCCGGTGGTTGAACAGCAGCAGGCCCTCTTCCGTTCTGGCGAAATTGGGTTGGTACCCCACCAGCCAAATCGTCTCGTCGTCCAGAAATTCATCTCGACTGTTCCAGTGGGTGTGACAAAGGCTGCAAACTTTGAACGGCATGTTGTCAATCCTGACGAATAGCCGAGCAGTCGGAAAATTCGTCATCCTCCAATTTGTCTATAACAATAGTGAATTTTAACAAGTAACAGATTCAAATTCAGCCAATTTTTTTCAATGGTTACCCCGAAAGGTGGTCTCGTCGAGAGACAAAATGAATTGTTGTGAATAGTTTTTGATAAGGTATTGACAAGTTTTTGACCTGATTTATATTTGAGAATGTGGTCGAAAGATGGTCAAAACAGCCGACTTCTGGAGTTGACAGAGCTATTGAACAGGAGGCTTCTGATGAAACGGACAACCCACATCGCATCGATCGCGTTTGTGTTGATCGCAGTGACGAGCCGCGCGTCGGCCAAATCTTCCACCGGTTGGGAGTGGGAGGGGCATAAGGAAGGGGTGACGGTTTTCACCCGACCGGTCAGCGGTAGCGACGTGCCGATGGTCAAGGGGGTGGTTACCCTGGAGACCGACCCCCAAAGTGTCTGGAGGAGCATCACGGCCGGAAAGGTCACGGTTGACGGGCTCAAAGAACGGAAGCGAATCGGCAACTGTGGTGACGGCTGTGAATATGTTTACGTCCGTATCGGCAACTTTTTTATCACCGATCGCCACTATGTGATTCGAGTCGAGTCGAGGGTCACATCTGCCGACGGGGCCGAGCAGTATACTCGGCGCTGGACCAAGTCAACCGAGATCCAGCCCACTGGAACCGGTGCGATCGGCGTGCGAAAGATCCGCGGCAGCTGGACGGTGAAACCGGTGGCCGGCGGCGCCAAAACCCGACTCACCTATATCAATCATCTCGACTTAGGCGGGTATGTGCCGCCGATGATTTTTGGCCCAAAATTTGTGCAGAAGACATATGAAATCGTGAAGAACGTGAAGTAGGTCATCATCATGAAATACGATGCAATAGTGATTGGCAGTGGACTCGGCGGGTTGTCTGCGGCAGCCTCATTGGCCAAGCGGGGAGTGGGGATCAAGCTGCTCGAAAAGCACACCCAGCCGGGTGGCTACGCGACCACCTTCTTCAGGGATCGGTTCGAATTTGAGGTTTCCCTGCACGCCCTGTCCGGAATCGGTACGCCCGACAACCCCGGGCCGTTGCTGAATCAACTCGAGGCGATGGACGTGGCCCGCCGGGTGGAGTTCATCCCGCTGGACGACCTGTACCGCACCATTGGCCCGAACGTCGATATGGTGGCCCCCAAGGGGGCTGAACGGTTCGTCGAGGCGCTGAGTGCCCGGTTTCCAACCGAGGCCAAGGGGATCAGGCGGTTGATCGATCAGGTGCTCACCATCGGCGATGAAGTGGAGATGTTGCGCGCCGGCGGATATTCCCGGGCGCCCCTGCCCATGGTGGCCCGCTTTCCCAACCTGGCCCATGCGGCCGGTGTTCCCCTGTCCAAAGTTCTCGACCGGGAGCTCTCCAGCCCACTGGCCAAGCTGGCCCTGGCCCAACTGTGGGGTTACTTCGGACTGCCCCCCAGCAAGCTCTCGATGTTGATGTTCGCCGCGGGGATGAACGCCTACCTGCGGTATGGAGCGACCGGCATCCGGGGCAATTCCCAGTCTCTGGCCGACGCCTTTGTCGATGTTATTCGCGAATCCGGCGGCGAGGTGACCCTGGCCAACGGTGTGGCGAAGATTCTGACCGGGAGCGGCCGGGTGACCGGCGTCGTCACAGAGGGGGGCGAGCGGTTCGAAGCGGACACGGTGATCGCCAACGCCAACCCAATCACCACGCTGAACGAATTGGTCGAGCCCGGACAGGTCCTTGCCGGCTCGGCAGCTCACTTGTCGAGTCTCCCGATAAGTCTGGGAACGGTCAGTGTTTACCTGGGATTGAGCAAGCGCTCCGCTGAGCTGGGAATCGAAGACTATGAGGTGTACCTGAATCGGCAAGTCGACATGGAGGAACAGTATCAGACCTGCTTCGAGCGGACCGATCCGGGGAGCCTCGCCGTGTGCGCCTATGATCTGATCAATCCGGACGCCGCACCGCCAGGCGCCGGGGTGGTGGTGGTAAGCGCCTTGGCCCAAGGCAAGGCGTGGGAGCAACTGGAGCCCACGGCTTACCACGAGGCCAAGGAGCGGATGGCAAAGTGGATGATCCAGCGAGTCGAGCAACAGTATCCCGGTCTCTCCCGCTATGTGGAGACGATCTCCGTTTCGACACCGATCACCAACATGCGGTACACGGGCAATCCCGGCGGGGCGATTTACGGCTTTGCCAATACCCCCGAGCTCAATCCCGGCTTTCGTCCGGAGAACAAGGGTCCCCTCGAGGGGTTGTGGTTTGCCGGTGCCTGGACCCAGCCCGGCGGTGGATTTCAGGCCACGATCACGTCGGGGGTCAATACCGCGACGGCCGTGCTCCAGGAAAAACACCACACCGGCAAAGGGAGCCGACCCGCCAGCGGCGCCGGACAGCGGATAACCGCCAAGTTACCGGGGTCGGTGTCACGACGGTTGAGAGGGTTCGCCGGGCTGCTCCGGGACGGGAAAACCGTCAAAGAAACCATCGCTTCGAAGTACAAAAAGAAAACCACAACACCCCCGCTGCCTGCCCCTTCCGTGGAACAGGTGGTCAGGCGCTTTCACGCCACCCGATTGCCGGTCGTGCTCACCGAACGCATTCGGCAGACACCCGACACGGTGACCCTGCGGTTCAATACGGTACAGGGGGCGCTCCCCCCGTTCAAGTCAGGTCAATACTTCAACGTCTACGTGGAGCAGGATGGGGTGCTCCAAAGCCGGCCCTACAGCGTCTCGTCCCCGGCCGGTCAGCGGGGCTACTTGGAGATCACCGTAAAGGAGAAGCTCGACGGGTACGTTTCGGGCTATCTGGCCGATCAGCTCCGGATCGGTGAGTGCGTGCAGGTGACCGGGCCCAACGGGGACTTCTACTACCAGCCGTTGCGGGATACGACCGAATTGGTGGGTGTCGCCGTGGGGAGCGGCATTACCCCCTTCATGAGCATGATCGAGGAGTTCGAACAGAGCGGGTCTCCCGTACACCTGACCCTGTTCTACGGATCGCGACGGCCATCCGAGACGATCTTCCACGACCGACTGAACCGGCTGGCCCGGTCGCGGGATTGGCTGACGCTCTATCCGGTCTATTCGAAGCCCCCCGGTACGTGGCGCGGGGATGTGGGCCGGATCACCATCGAGCTGATTCTTCGTCACTTGGGTGACCAGCTTCTGGCTGAGAAGACCTTCTTGTTGTGCGGTCCAAGGGAGTTGTACCAGGAGCTGCTCGCCGAGCTGGTCGATGCCGGTGTTCCCCAGGGTCGCTTGCGGGTGGAGGCCTACGGCCCTCCGGCGCGGGTTTCCCGAGAAGTGGGATGGCCCAACGGGATCGATGAAACAGCGGAGTTCCTGGTCCGGTTCAACAACCACGAGCGACCGATCCGCGCCCCGGCCGGTGTGCCGCTACTCAACAGCTTGGAGCAGGCCGGCGTGCATCGCAGCGCCTTGTGCCGCTCCGGAGTATGCGATGCCTGCAAGGTGCAGTTGGTCTCCGGCGATGTGTTCGTTCCCCCCTCCAATGGGATGCTACCGACCGGAAATCGAGCGGGCCGAATTCAACCCTGCATGTGTTATCCCATCAGCGATTTGTCAATCGTCGCCTGAACGATTCATGAACCGATCATCACTTGGTGGGACGGGAGCGGTCTCGTTTTTGCACCGTCAACGGCTGTCCCATTGTCATATTTTTTTGGAGCGGGATCACCGACAGTCGTGGAGGTAGACCAGCCGGGGCGTGCGGTGGCACGGGATGTCGTGTGCGGGTCCATCCACGATGCCGTACTGCATGGTGACGAATACAGTGCGCGAGCCGTCGCCGCTCATCGAGAGATCGACCCAATCCACCATCACGGTGTCCGGTTCGTAGTCGTCGATCACCCCCGGGACCCCCTCGTCGTCCGCCGTGATCAGCTCGTTCTTCTCGGCCTGGCGGTCCGATCGGAGGCCGAGCAGAACAGAGTTTCCCAGATAGTCGATGCCAAAGTGCTCCAGCAATTTTTCTCCAGGAGCCTCGTAGGCCAGATATCGGCCGTCCAGACTACTGCTGAACCGCCCGTAGCCAAAGTCCGCATGGGGGATCATCACCGGTTCGAATTCAATCGACTCGGCGGTGAGGGTGGCCCGAATCAAGTCGGTCTGGTGCTCGAATTGGGATTGGTTGTAGTAGTGAGATGCACCATACGGCATGAACAGCAGCTGATTGCCGTCGGGCCAGAGGATGACCTCCGGATAGACTCCCGGACTCGAACCATCCGGGGCTATTGAGATCAACCGGTTTTGCCCGGTCCGGCGATCCCGCAGGTAGATATCGGCCCGCTTGGCCGGGCTCCAGTCCGCCGGGTCCTCGTCCTCGGCAGAGAGCCGGCTGGTGTGGCTGAACAGGACATAGCGGCCGTCATCGCTGATGCCCACATCGGCCCAACGGAGGCGATCCGGTACCTGTTCGCCGCTGTTGGTCAGGGTGAGCAGTTCGGTGGTGCCGGTCGTCCTGTCCCGAAAAAACAGATCGGACTCCCCATTGGTGTCGACCTCGACCAAGTTGGATGCATAGGACTCGAAGACCACGAAGCGGCCGTCCGCTGAAATGGTGGGATAGCTCGAGAAGCTGTCGGCCGGCTCACCGTTTAAGGCAACGGAGATCAACTCCGTCGTGCCCGAGGCCCGATCCCGGACGAAAATGTTGTTGTGATTTTTTGTATCGAGCCGGGAGAACTGGCTCGCCGTACTGGTGAATGCCACAAACCGGCCATCGGCGCTGACGCTCGGTAAATCGGATGAACCGTCACCGAGTCCCCCGTCCGAGGCGACAGAGACGATTTCCATTTCGAACGTGTCCAGCTCGACCGCATAGACGTCATCGCAACCGTTCGTATCTTCGGGCAGCCCGTTTATCCCATCGGGATCGTCCTGGTCATCGTAGTCGAAGGCGGTGAACACGGCGATCCGCCCGTCGCGGCTGATTTTGGGCCCATGAATGGTGCCGTTCCAGGCCAGACCATCTGTTTGGGAAAGCAGAATTCGCTGGCATCCGTCCGGCGGGTTGGCCGGGGGGAAGGTGATCTCCTCACAGGGATCGGGAGTGCTATCCGAGTCGGTATCGGCGTCGGCATCAGCATCGGCATCCGTATCCCCATCGGCGTCACCGTCCGCATCCGAGTCGGCATCCGTATCAGCATCTGCGTCGCTGTCCGCGCCGGCATCTGCGTCACCGGAACCGGGATCGGCGTTCGGACTGCAACACCACACCACAGCGACCGGGAGTATCATCAATCCCATGGAAAACAGCACGCGGAAGAGCTCACGGATCATCGTCATCCTCCTGAAGGTCCAACCTGGTTCATGCCCGTTCAACTGCTTAGTTGAGCGGACGACCCGTTTTTATGACGCTATTTTATCGTTCTGTTCTCAGTGGAATTCGACTCCGCTACAGATCGCCGTAGAGCTCTTTCATGCACTCATCACACATTCCGTGAGAAAAGGAGGCTTCTGAATATTCGGTGATGTAGGCTTCGATCTTTTTCCAATACCCCTGCTCATCGCGGATCTTTTTGCACGCTGAGCAGATGGGCAACAAGCCGCGAAGCACTTTGATTTGGGAGTGAGCGTGTTCCAGTTCTCTTCGCTGTCGTTGCGTCTCCCGGGTGAGATTGATCAATTCGTTGTTGAGCAGGGTCATCTGCTTCAAGGTCTCTTCCTCGGTGCGCAACAGATGCTCGCCGAACAGGACAAAGCCTTGCTCGGTGTGAAATATAACACCGTTCAGGACCAATCCCGACCGGTTGGGCGGCGTAAACGCGAGCAGTGCCGATTGATGTTCCCCGATGTCTACCGCCTCGAAGACCATCCTGCCCTCCGGCGACAGCAGCTCGGTGATATCGTCTCCCACCGGGCTCTGCGTGAGTTGGAGCAGGGTTTCGAATCCCCGGTTGGCGTGGGTGATGATGAGATCGTTATCGATTATCACGACCGCCAATTTCCCGTGAAGATCGAGGTAGGCGGCGAGGATGTCCCGATGGCGTTCCTCAAGCGTGTGCAGAATCATTGCCCCCCTGTTCCTCGAGCCACTGCCGGGCCAGGGTCACCGCCTCCTCGGCGTTGCTCGCGGTACCGTCCGCTCCCAGAGAGCGCCACAGCTCAACTGTTTGATTGAGCGTCAACCCACCGACCATGATTTTGGTGTTGCTAAAAGTGTCGTCGCTGCGGACCGCGGCGACGATCTTTCCAGCGGAGATGACATTGAACGGCAGAGTCACCGAGACGGCCAGCAGATGGGGTCGAACTCGCGCAGGCAATTGAGCAGATCGGGGACCGGCGTATTGGCGCCGCAATACCTCACCTCCCAACCGTCGAGCTCCAGCATGTCGGAGACCATCCAAGCGCCGATTTCGTGAAACTCGTTGGGGGCTGCGGTGATCACTGCACGAGCCTCGCCGCGCGGGCGTTTGTCGACTGACAGATAGAGACCTGTCAACGTACGACCCACCAGCGAGGAGGCCAAGTGCTCCTGGGCCACGCTGACCTCACCGGTCTGCCAGCGGTTGCCGATTTCGTACATCGCCGGTTGCACCACCTGCAGATAAAACTCCCGTATCGCCGCCGGGGAACCGGTCATGCCCAGGGTCACGTCCATACATTTTTTCCGATCGCCGGCCAGCAGCGCCGCGAGGAAATCCTCTTTATGTTGTCGAAATTCGGGCAGCGCTGTCCCGCTGAGAGAGACCCCTTCTTCAGACCATTTGATCCAGTCCTGATGCCGCTCGAGCATCCAGTCATAGATGGTGAGAATCCCTTTGGCCGACAACCCATCGAGATGGTGGCTCACCGCTTTCTTCCAAGCCGAAAGCTCCACCGGGAAGTAGTCATAGGAAAATCCGTGAGATTTGTAAGCGTGGTAGACCCATGGAATGGTGCGCGCCAGCAAATCGAACTGACTGAGCTGAAACACCGTGGCCATGAAGTAGGCGTGATGTTTGTGGTTGTCGCGCATCACCTGAAGGGGGTTGTTCCCGATCAGCGTGTTGATCGCCGGGTGGTCGGACAGGATCTTGTCGACCTCGGCAATCATCTCCCCCAGATGAGTTCGATACGCCTCCACCGCGTTGGCTGGAATGGATCGCCAATCACGCACTTCATCAAAGACGTCGTTGAATGTTGTCATGATCCCCCCTCTAGAATGTAAACAACATAGAGATTGCTTATCCAATATATAGCACCCTGCTCGTGGACTGTCATCGAATCGAATGAGAATTGTACGATGCCGAAGGGGCGTCAAAGAATCGAATTGGAAGCTATGGATGTGATCAGAGGATGCCCTGATAGGCATCTTTGTGAAAGGCAAATACGTCTTCTGTTCCGTCGCCGTCGAGGTCGCCGAATTTCAACTCAGAGAACGGCTTGGCTGTGGGGTTGAGGGTATGCCAGTAGTAGCCCCCGCTCCCGTTCGAGAGGTAGGCCTCCCAGGTGATGGTGCTCCCATTGACGCGCTGCATGAACATATCCACCCGGTCATCATTGTTGAACCTGCCGAATTTTACTTTGTCTCGATCCACGGTTACGTCGGTGGTGAGGAGCAGATTCCAGCTGCTCATCTGAATTCCTTCCCTCACGGTGTACCAAATATTGGCCCGACCGTCGTGCAATACAGATACCTTGAGCATCGCGGTTTTTCCGGTTCCGTTGAAGTCGTGAACCGGATAGAAGTAGTCCAGATCTTGAGGCACGTTGGTTCGCAGCGTGGGCCAGTTTCCACCACGCCCGCTCCACCGAACGCGCCACCGATCGTCGACCTTTTTGAGGATGTCGGTGACACCGTCGCCATTGAAGTCACCCAAGCGCATATCCCTGGTGAAGGCGTACAGCGACTTGCTGGTGGTGTACCTGCTGATTTCTTGCTCATTGAAGCCGAACGTGGAGTTGAAAAACACGCTGAATACGATTTGCCCTGCTGAGTTCTTCCAGGTTTTGAGAATGTCCGTTCGACCGTCAGGAGTGGTGGTCGTTGCGCTCACCCCAAAGTCACCAAAGGCCATCACGCCTGTGTTCTCGTTGCGGTAGACGATATCCATTTGCGGGAACTCATCCAGGGAGTGCCAACCGACATAGTCAGGATCGGCGACCAAATGGTCTTCTGCGATCTGTTCGCATGCTTGCTGGCTCGCGCAGCTCATACTGGCCAAAAGCTCCCCGTTGGCGCGTCGCCACAGCACATCATCCTGCTCATCGTCATTGAGATCGATCAGACGAAGTTGGTTGAACGTCGGATCTTCCCGCACCACCGGTGAAACGGTCGCCTTGAGTACCGGATCGATCGGCGTTGCCAGAATTTCGTGACCGATGCGATGCCACTCTTCGCTGCCGGCGTAGGAGACAAACCACTCCTCGGGATTGAACGATTCGCCGATAAAATAGAGATGTCGTCGGGAGTCCGGCGTATCGATAGTCGATGGCTCACAGCGAATCGGTACGCTGTGCTGGAGTTCCTTGACCCAGACCGAGATCGGCTCACCGGTCGATTCGTCTTTCACCTGCGGACACATCTTTCGGCCGTTCATCGGCGCCTGTATGCAGCCGTAGAATTCCGGGTCGGTGTCCTCATCGACCCCGTCCATGTCCCAATAGGTCCCGTCCTCAAACACGTCCGGCGGCAAAGAGGTGATGTCCATTCCCGGCCGAGCGTGAAAGTTCGCCCAATCCCCTGAGTTCTCGAACACCGTCGCCGTTAGCTCGCCACCATTGACTCGAGGGGTGTCGATCAGCAACATGGCGTGCATATTTTTTCCACAACGGTCGTAACGCCAGAGCATGTCGCCCGGCTTTGGAATGTAAAGCGCGTTTGCCGAATCCGTCCACGATCCGCCGATTGGGGGAGCGGGAAGCGGGGGAGAATCCGAGGCGTGTTTTATTGTGGTGAGTGGAAAGTCGATAATCGCCGGATTCAGGGAGTTGAATCTCACCCGCGCCAATTTGCGCCGGCCGAGCACATCGTCGTTCCATCGATAGCCCGTGCCAGAAGGGTGCGGATAGTTAAAATATCCGGATCGGCACTCTGTGCCCGTCCCATTGGCATTGTTTTCACAGCGCCAGTGCTCGGTCACTGATTGGTACTGATCGAGATACTGGTCGTCAAAGGGAAACTCAGCGGGAAAATCGTGACCGAATCCCTCTGAATAGTTGAGCAGCATGTATTTTTGATAAGCCGTGCAAAGACCAACGGTGTCGAAACCAGGCGAATCCCGCCGATATTTCAGTCTTCCGAATTGCCCGAGATCATAGGCCGCTTGGCGGACACTGAGGGGCAGATTGTTGAATTCGATCTCGATGGTCTGACCGGTTCGATTTTTATAGGCTGCTTCCAATACGCACTCGGCGATGCGTTCACGGCGTTCACGAATGTGGTTGCCCAAGCGATAGGGAATCGGCGTCTCATCGAGAATGGCTTGACCTCCGGGGAGCGGAATGCGGGTTGTGGCGTCCTGCTCGCAGGGCAAGAAATTGATCGACATTTCCTGAGTCTGCCAAGCACCCGGTGTTCGTACGATGTTGAGCGCGGCCCGGTAGGTGCCGTCCGGTTTTCGCGGGATAAAGGTGACCCGAAGGCTGTCGAATTCCACCGGCGGTGTGCCGACCTCGTTGAGCAGCATGATCCGATCCCATTGATCCGGATGGGCGGCAAAATTATCGGTTTTGGCTCCGGTGACGTAGTTCGGATCGTCCGCGTCGATATAGTAGAGCGATTTGGGACCATATGGAGAATCCACATATTGGTCCACGGGAAGTCGCGCGCGAACAAAACCAAAAGTCTTTCCGGCAATGATGTGGGTGGGGAACATCACCGTCACTTCATCGGGTGCGTTCAGGCCGGTGAAACCGATCTCCACCTCCAGTCGTCCGGGAAAGGCCATGGCCTCTTTGGTGGTGAACAGGTAGCCAATGGAGAGGAGCACTACCAATAAGCGTGTTACGTGTGGCTGTCTTTTCATTCAACAGATCCTTTCTGCAGGCAAAACCCGACGAAAAGCGGGAGTTCCTCGTTTCAGTCCGTTGCCGTCCCATTGTGCACAGCTGATGCCAATCCAATGCTGCCCCCTGGGAGGGTGCTGAAACACGGCGGACAGATCGGGTTTGCCAAGCGATAAAGACCCGGTTTTTAGACGATTTCGGGTTCGATTCGAGTCTCTGCAGCCGATGCCGTTTCGGTGATTGGTGGTGGAGATATCGAGCGCTCCGTGCGGCCGGGGGCTGCCACATGATGCCTACCCTGGGTTACAGAACAAAGGCATCCCGGGCACAGAGATGCAAGTTATCTCGGCGGGTTGCTGCTGTAACCCAAATATAGGTCACAGATTGCTCAATTCCATAAATAGGTTACATAGGGCTAACCAATAGGAATATGCCACTGGTTCTACCAGTGGTATCAGAAATGGCTTGCCAGTGATTAGAGAAAAAAGAATCTCCATCTTTGGAAGAACCAC
>JANQET010000133.1 GCA_028278265.1 Myxococcota bacterium | reverse complement strand
AACGGCTTCTTTCACGTCCGGCTGTCGGCGGCGCGCGCCTGTCTCGATCATCGACAAAAGGTGGTCGAGGCGCTGGACTATTCCCGGCTCTGCTCCAACAAAAATGCCAGCTCCCAGGAGATCATCGTCACCGTCCGAGAAGGACCCACGGTGGAGGTCGCCGACGTCTGGTTTCGCGGCAACGCCTATTTCACCAGTGACCGCATGTACCAGGAGCTGATGGCGTTCATGACCGAACGCAGCAGGCAGTCCGAGCTCTTTCAACCGTTCTCGACGAGCACGATCAACGATTTGGGACTGTCGGACAATCGCCCGGCGGGCACGGTCGAGCCGCGGGATAGCAAAGCCCCCCGACCCAAGAAACAGCGCTTCTACATTCCCAAGCTCTACGAAGAGGCGATGGACCACCTGACCGACCTGTACAAAGAACAGGGATTTCTTTCGGCCGTCATCATCGATACCTGTGACCTGAGTGCGACCCGTCCGTTCAGACACAAAAACATGCATTTCTCGCCGATCACCATCTCCCGTGAGAGTGAGGATGCCGCACCGAGTGACCGCCCCACCCCGTGTGTGTTCATCAACGACGACCGGGATCACCTGCTGATTCGGGTAACCGTCAATGAGGGACCCCAGACCCAATTGGACGAAATCCGCTTCGAAGGCAACACCGTGATGCCGTCCCAGACACTGCTCACCGCAACGGGGCTGATGGTTTCAAGCCCCTACAACGCCTACAGCCTGCGGGAGTCTTCGCGCACCATTCGCGATTTGTATCGATCCCAGGGCTATATGTTCGCCGAGGTGAGTTGGACCAAGACCCTCTCCCCGGACGCCCGCCGTGCTCGGGTGATCTTCACCGTGGAGGAGGGGTCCCAGGTGCGGGCGGGCAACATCCGCATCGAGGGCACCGAGGTCACCTCCAAATCGCTAATCCGCGAACGGCTGACCCTCAGCCCGGGGGATCTGGTCACGCCCGAAGCGATCGAAAAATCCCAGCAGAGCCTGATTGAGCTGGGAGTGTTTCAGAGCGCAGTGATCGAAATGATCTCCCCGGAGGTGCCGACGCGGGTCAAGCAGCTGCGGGTCAAGGTCACCGAGGGGGACGCCCAGTTTCTCCAGCTCAGCCCTGGAATCGCCACGGTGGAGGGATTGCGCGGGGGTTTCGAATACGGCTATCGCAACCTGGGCGGTTGGGCGATCAATGTCCGCTTTCGCAGCCGGGCCAACTATCGCCTGTTGTTCGACGAGCAGCTCAAGGAGTTTCAAGAGCGCTGGGAAGGCCTGCCGGTTTCTCAACGCCTGGAGTACCACGTTCTCGCCGGCACCGGGCAACCCCACCTCCCCGGCACAAAAGGGTTGATCGGCTGGGATGTGGACGCCATCCTCGAGCGGCTCAACGAGCCGGCGTTCAGCGCCACCCGCTGGACCGCGTTCCTGAAGTTCAAATCGGTCTTCGCTTTCGGCTCCCGCTTTCGTCGGGGTTTGGTGATCGAGCCCAGGACAGGTATCGAAAACAGCACCATCGATGTCCCGATTTACGAAGATGATATCGATTGGCAGCAGTCGGCCCAATGGAAAAAGCTGGCCCTGCTTCCCCAGGGGGAGTCGACCTTTTGGGTCACCGGGCTCAAGTTCACCGTCGACCTGCGGGATCACCCGTTCAACCCGTCTCGCGGGCTGCTCTTCTCCATTGCCGGTGACTACGTGAAATCGCTGGATCACCAACTCGAAATCGACCTCAGCGACGACACCACCGAGGGTGAAAATCAACCGATCGACAACAGCCAATCCATTGACGTGGAGGGGGAATCCAACTTAATTCGGGGCCACGCCATACTCTCGGGCTACATTCCCCTGCTGGGGACCGAGATGGTTCTCGCCCTCTCCGCGTCGCTGGGCTACGTCTTTCATCTCCAGAGCCGCTCACAAACGTGGGCCGACCGGTATTTCTACGCCGGTGGGGTGGATACGCTGCGCGGGTTCTCCGAGGAGTCCCTTGTGCCCGAAGATGTGTTCACCAGTTGTGACGAGAACCCGGCTTGCAAGTACAATAGCAAGGAGCGGAAGTTGTTGCGACAAAACCTCGGCGGGGACGCGATGCTCATCCTGCGCGCCGAATTTCGCTTTCCCCTGGCCTCGGGTCTGTACGGCGCCGCGTTCACCGAGGCGGGGAATGTGTGGCGCGACGTGGACAAGATGAAACCGTTCGCGATCAACCCCTTAGCTATCCACCTCAGGCCCGTGACCGGCGGGGGGTTACGCCTGCTGACCCCGATCGGGCCGCTGTCGTTTGATTTGGGATTCAACCTCGACCCGCGATTTCACGAGGAGGCCCTGGCCTGGTTCCTCTCCTTTGGCACGGCGATCTGACCGCGCCGGCCGATGAATCCGTTTACAATGACCGAGAAGATACGATAGTAGTACCCATGAGCTTGAATTCACCGAACAGGGAGGCGGCGATGAAAGACACGGCGGTTGTTATTCTGGCAGCGGGTAAGGGCACACGAATGCGCTCGCAAACCCCCAAGGTGCTCCATCATCTCGCCGGACTGCCCCTGGTCGGATTTCCGATTCAGCTCGCCGAACAGTTGCGCTGCGCCCGCATCGTCACCGTGGTCGGACACGAGCGAAAACAGGTGGAAACGGCCATTCGCCGATTGGCCAAACCGCGGACCCCCCTCTCCTTTGCCCACCAGGTGGAACAGTGGGGAACCGGTCACGCGGTAATCAGCGCTCTGCCCAAATTGAGAGGCCATAAGGGAAGGGTGTTGATCCTCTCCGGTGACGTACCGCTCCTCGACAAAGCATCGGTGACCAGGCTGGCCAACGCCTACAAGAGAAGCGGCGGTCCGCTGGCCCTGTTGAGCTTTATCCCCGATGACCCCAGCGGATACGGCCGGGTGGTGCGCAAGGGCAAGCGGGTGATCGCCATTCGCGAGCATCGCGACTGCAGCAGGGACGAACGGGAGATCGGCGAGGTCAACGCGGGGATCTACCTGGTCGATCTTGCCTTTCTGCGCCGCGCCCTGCGCCGGCTGAGTACCGATAACAGCCAGGGGGAGTTCTACCTCACCGACATCGTCGAAATGGCCGCCGAAAAGCACAAGGTCTCCGCCATTCCGGTGGCGCCGGAACTGGTCAGCGGCATCAACGATCGGTACGAGCTCGCCGCGCTCGAGGACCGGTTGCGATCCCGCATCAACACAGCGCTGATGAAGTCCGGGGTGACCATCCGGCAACCGGAGACCGTTCACATCGATTTGGGGGTCGTGGTCAATCCGGATACCGAGCTTCAGGCCGGCGTTCAACTGCGCGGCAGGACCAAGATCGGCCGGGGATGCCGCATCGAGACCGGGGCGGTGGTGACCAACTCCAAAATTAAGGACAACGCCATGATCAGGGCCTACTCGGTGGTCGAGGAATCCCTGGTCGGCCCGGGTAGCCGGGTGGGACCGATGGCCCGACTCGGCCCGGGTTCGGTGATCGGCGCCGGCTCGACCGTGGGCAATTTCGTCGAGTTGGACAACGCCGTGCTCGACGCGGGATCCGCAGCCGCCAGATTGTGTTATCTTGCCGATGAGAAGGCCGGGCGATAACCGGCCGACGAACGACAAAAGGAGATTGATCTCGTGAAGCACGTTACGCTCATTATCGCCATCGCGCTTAGCGCCTGTTCACCGGCAAAGTTGAGCCGCATCGGTCCCAAGATGCCGGCCCGCCCGGACGGATGTGAAGTGGAGATCCTCGAGGAGGGGGTGCTGCCCGGCCGGCCGTATCGGGATATCGGCTCCGTGGCATTGGAAAACTGCCAGGACTACCGCGTGCCCCCCTGCAGCCGCTGGCTGGCCGACGCGGTGTGTGAGCTCGGCGGGCAAATCGCCTACCTACCGGAAAACGACCGACCGACGAGTCATCTGGGACCGGTCACTTTTCAGCTGATGGTCGCCACCTACGTCTCCGAGCTTCGCCCGGATGGCGAGAATGATCCATTTCTCAAATCCCTCTGCGATCCCCCCTGCCAAAGCGGCGAGGTCTGCCGTCAAGGGGAGTGCAAACCGGCGGACGGAGCAGACTGCGAACCGCCCGAACCCGCCCCCAAACAGGAGCAGAGCCCGGATCGCTGCGTGGAGTGACCCCTTGGGTGCCTTTCGCAGAGACCTGCTCACCACCCCCAACGTGATGTCCCTCTTCCGCATCGCCAGCGCCCCCCTGCTGGCGGTGTTCTGGTTTGGCTTCGAGTGGCGCATCATCGCGCTGGCGCTCGGTACCCTCAGCGGCATCACTGATCTCCTGGACGGCTGGATCGCGCGGAAGTTCAATCAGACGACAGAGCTGGGTGCCCTGCTCGATCAGCTGGGGGATCTGATATTCGAATCGGTCTGCATTCTGATCGGTGTGGTGATGGGCGAGTTGTGGTGCGGCTGGTTGGTGATCTATCTCCTGCGCGAGTTTTCGGTCAACGTGATGCGATCGTTCGTCACCAGTCGGGGGGGCAGCCTGCCCTCCTCAGTGTTGGGCAAGGCCAAGTCCAGTTGCATTCAGTGGGCCTTTTTTCTGCTGTTTCTCGGTGACATCTTGGAACACCCGCCCGCCGTGCCACCGACCTGGCAAATGGTCGGCATTCTCCCCGGGCAGATCCTGATCACCGCCGGCGTGGTGTGGATCATCACCGGGCTCGCGTTGAGTGTGCTCTCCGGTTGGATCTACCTGCGCGCGTTCATTCGGTTCTACGCCACTTCGCAGACTAGAGGGACATCGGGCTAGTTGGCCGCACCATCGAGCGGCCACTCGAGAACAAAGGTGGCCCCCAACCCCTCACCCTCACTCTCCACCCGCATGTCGCCCCCCATTTCGGTCATGTAGAGCTTACAGCTGTGCAGGCCATATCCGTGGCCGTCGTCCTTGGTGGTGAAGCCCCGTTTGAAGACGCTGTCCAAATATTCCTCCGCGATGCCCGCGCCGTTGTCGGCGACAGTGAGCTGAATCCGCTCATCGACGACCTGAGTACCGAACCGGAGCCGTCGTCCGTCCTCGGCAACGACCATCATCGCCTCCCGGGCGTTTTTGATCAGATTGATCATGATGTGCAGCAGCTTTGTCTTGTGTGCGTACACCGGAGGAACGCGATTCAACTCGGTGATCACCTCCAACCGGTAGGCGCTGATCGATCCCGATTGGAGGGTGATGGCATCCTCGACAATCCGCCGCAGATCCACCACGCCGATCGACTCGCTGCCCCCGTACCCCTGTTGCGCGGCGACGATGTTCTCAATCGAAGAGATCATCTTTTGCACTTGACCCAAATCGGTATCGGCGGACTCAAGGTAGCCGACCAGCAGCTCGTGCAGGTCCAAATAGAAATTCATCAGGACCTTGCCCTTGGGATCATTGACCACGAAATCCTCCAGCCTGTCGATGTTGTTCCGCAGCATCTTGTTGGCCTTATTCAGACGATGAATGGTATCCCCGGAAAATTTTCGACGGGTCAAATCGGTGGTGACCTTCACGCTATTGAGGATGTTCATCACGTTGTGCAACGTACCGGTGGTGAGCTCTGCCAGTTCCCCCTTGTGTTCCGTTTCAATCAACGTCTTTTCGATCGTGCGCAACTTGGCCATCTTCTCGACGACCTTGTTCTCCAGTTGCGCATTGAGCTTGACCACCTCCTCTTCGACATTTTTTCGCGCGGTGATGTTCTTGAGAATGAGGAGCGTGCCCCAGACGACTCCCCCCTGATTGAACGGGGTTTGGGTAATCAGCGCGACCTGCCGCCCACCCGTGCGTTCGATGGTGAACTCCACATCGCGGTACTCCTCACCCGATGAGTAGGGGTGAAGGTTCAGTTCGTCGAGATGAATCGCTCGAACCGGGCTTATCTCCACACCGAGAAATTCAATTGCCGCTTGGTTCATGTACGCAATCGACCGGTGGCGATCGGCGATGACCACTCCATCGTGAATCTTGGCAAACAGTTCTTTGACCGAATCACTGATGTCCAACGCCAGGAACTTGTACTTGGCAATAGCCAGAAAGATGAACGCCGATTGAATCGTGACCGTGGTGGATGAGGTAAACGGCAGGGTGTGGGTCTTCAGCAAGTAACGGAACAATATGCTGACAACAAAGCTGAACGCCATCGTCAGCACCACCCCCCACATCAACAGCCGCAATTGGGTGCGCGTGATGGCGTCATCGGTCCGGCGGACGTGGTGCAAAATAATGCCGACAAAGTAGCCGCTGGGGAGAAACGCGCAGAGCACGACGGCGGGCAGGTAGAGGGCGCCCATTTGGGGGACCAACCCCCAATACGCCGGTTCCGCTTCGGCGACGATCAGCTCGGTGGACAGACCGATGATGATGAAAACGGTGCACAGGGACAAGAACAAGTAGTACGGCGCATCCCGGTGTTTTCGCAGCAGTTTGTAAACGAAATGCAAGAACAAAAACGCGGCGGGTAACCAAAACGCGGTGCTCACCCGAAACAACCACGTCGCCTCGGCCGGAGGCAGTTGGGCTGCACGGGAGATGGAATCGACGATTTGCCACAGCGCCAGTGTCCCACCGAACAAGAGGTAGGCGCGGACGGTGTCGCTCTTTCTGTTCCGCGAGAGCGCGTAGGTCATCAGCACAATGTTGATTTGCAAAGAGATGAGCGGGAAAAATACGAAGTAGTTCATCTTCACCCATTGCCCGAGGGACTGCGCGTGATGGTGGAGAACGACTACCGGCGCAAAATCTTAAGCAAAATCAACTGACTAGTAGCTCGACCGGTTTTTGCTCAGCGCTCGAGCACTTCCCCTGTCACCCCAACTGCCGATCCCCGCATGGGATACGAGAATAGGAGAATTCTGGTAAACTATTTAAACGGTCTCGAATCATTGAACAAATGCAACTTTCGTCGTCGCTTTTGAATGAATGTGTTATATGATCGGCTGTGAAACGGTAACAATGACACCTGTTGATGTTGAATCGACGTGAGCGCTTTTTGGTTTGCGGGAATTGTTCATATATAGAAGCGTCAATTGCGTTCCATTCAATTTTAACACTCTGGGGAGAAAACAATGGTTAAAAACAGCCTACAACAAGAAATTGGCCTCATTGCCAGCTCCCTGGCAAGCCGCATCGTGGAGGCGGTCAAGAGCGCTTCTCTCGAGGAGTTGATGTCGCTCCAGGGGGCACCGGCGCCCCGACCCGGACGCAAGCCGATGGACAGGCGACGAACCCGGCGTCAGGTCAGCGAACAGTTGCCCTCTTCACCTGTGCGTCCGAGCGTCTACTCGGACCAAATATCCGAGCAAGATCCCTATCTCCAACAGCTGTCTGCCAGAGAATTTCAGGTGTTCAACGCGATCATCCGGGAGAAGACCACCACCCAAATCTCAAAAGACCTCAATTTGAGCCCCAAGACTGTGAGCACCTACAAGACGCGTATCTTCTCCAAGTTGCAGATGGAAAACGATGCCCAACTCATCCTCTATGCGGCCAGAAAAGGCATCATTCAATAGAGGTTCGCACTGCCATCGGTTCGCCCGGCGAGGTCCAGCACTCCGGTTCCCCGGTATATCGCTCGCTCTTCGTTTTCTCAGGTGACTATTGTCGCGCCCGGTGAAGACTCGTCATTAAAGAATGGAGCACCAATGAACAAGCTATTTACTGCAACCATTTTTGTCGTCGGCCTCATCACCGGCATCGCCATCGCCAATAGTTTCAGCGAGGCTCACGCAACGACGGACAGCGCCGCCGAACACCGAAAGGATCGCCAGCAGGAGCGGCTGATCGCTGCCGAAGAGAAGCAGACCGCAATTCTCAACGAACAGAAACGGGCGATGGAGAAACAGGTCCGGGTTCTCGACGAGCAAAAGCGGGTGATGGAAAAACAGGTCCGAGCCCTCGACAGTATCGCCGATACTTTGAGGGATATTCAACGATCAATGAAATAGCGGGGCGTCCCGAAACCGGTTATTTTTGAAATTATTTAAAATAGCTACGCAATAAAAAAACTGTGAACCAGCCCCCTTGTTTGCAATACTTTCCACCCTCAAGAGGGGGATTGTACTGATCTCGATCTTGTGACATCAAACAGTCACGATCGAAAGCTGTACGAGATGACTGAACAACAACCAACTACCGTTTGGCGCCACGGGATCGTCGAACTGGCGCCCCTCGGCATCATCCTTATCTGTTATGTAATCTACCTCTCCTTCTACTTCGTACCGCTGTTTTGGGACGACGATCCATTCGGCTATTTCGGCAGTGCGGCCCTGCTGCACGACACGGGGGCGCTCCACCATGTCCCGGCAGACGACTTCGAGTGGGTTGGCAACATGTGGGTCGTCAACGAGGACGGCGAGTGCTTTTCCAAATACCCGCCGTTTTTTCCCGCACTTGCCTCTGGGGTGATGGCCGTTTTCGGCAAGACCGGGGCGCTCCTCCTGAACCCGTTCTTCGCCTTGATTTCGATCATCGGCATCTACTGTCTCGGCCGGCTGTTCGGATTGGGCAGCTGGTCGATTGTGCCCGCGCTCCTGCTGGCCACCAACCCGATCTTCAACTATTGGGTGATTCGCCACGTCGCCCACACCGCCAGCGTGGGTATCCCGCTCATCGGTTACGTTGCCCTGTTCGCCGCCGTCAACGGCCGACCCTCCCGCACGCGGCTGCTTCTCCTCTTCATTAGCGGGGCGGCGCTGGGCTTTGCCACCGGCGTCCGCTACACCAATCTCCTGCTCGCTTTACCGTTGCTCATCGTTGTGGTGAGACTGTGGCGTACCGATCAACGACCGGGTGCCGTTTGTGCGGTGAGCGGGCTGGTGATGATGGGAGCGATCCTGGCCGCCTACCATTGGCGGGCCTTCGGCAGCCCGCTGACCACCGGCTACGGATTGAGCGGTGAACAGTCCGCATTCGGTCTGACCAATTTCATCGAAAACGCGCGCCGGTACGGCAGTCCCCTGTTGGAGATCGGCCTCGGGCCGCTCCTCGTTTTCGCCCTACTCGGCTTTTTGTTGCGGTTGAGGGAAAACCGCAAAGAAGGGCTGCTGTACCTGAGCTGGTTCATCCCGACGCTGCTGCTCATGCTGGCCTACTACGGGGGGGTCGTGGCCCAGCCGCAGACCTATCTCAGATTCCTGTTGCCCACTTTTGTCCCGCTGTTCATCTTGACCGCCATCGGTCTGCGTCGGGTTATGGAGACCGATCTGTTCAGGGAGAAGTGGCGGCTCGGGGCGATTGCCGGCGTATTGGTCGTGCAGGCCTTCTGGGGCGGTTGGCTCACCGTGGAGTACGCCGAACCCTGGCGGCAGCGCTCCCTCATTCAACAACAGACGATCAAAAGGATCGAGGAGGCGTCCATCCCCAAGGGCTCGGTCATCTTCACCGATCTTCCCCTGCTCAACCCCCTCGAATACCGCGGTGGGTATCACTTGTACGACGCGGCGCTGCTCAAACGATTCACCCTGGAGCAGATGATCGACACCAAGAGCGGTCCGTTGAGCCGTTGGATTCCCGTGGCGCGGGCCAAATTGGTCCAGGAGCGGCTGCTCGATGTACCGGTGGGAACCTATCGGGCACGGATCGATGAATTGATCGACAGCCACCTCAAACAGGGCAGAGAGGTGGTGGTGATTCAACCCCGCTCAGAAGCACTACAACTTCAACGCATCAACAACAGACGCTGGGTCATCCGCACGACCGGGAAACTCACCGCTCCGACAGTCGAGTTCCTGTTCACCAGTCCGATCCGCGAAGATTCACAACTGACTGAATTCGAGCGCGCAGAGGTCGAATTTCACATCATGCGCATCAGCAAACTCATCAATAAATAGCACTGTCCGATCCATGGTCCCCCCTAAAAAGAACAGTATTTCAATATTCCTGAATCAGAATTGTAATCTGAACAATTCGCTCAGTATTTCTATGGTTTATCTATCTGGGTTATTCATTCTCACTTAAACCCTTGACAAACTGCCACGATCTAATTTACAAAAATTCGATGGTAGTAATAGACTTTCAATACAAAAATGAACCACTACAGCCAGTTTTAGTACTGGTAAGTGTCAACTAGCTTTCGTCGCAAAACCGGAAGGAAAATTGAAATGAACAGAAACACCAGGATCAACCGGATGGGTTGGATGTCTTTAATGGCATCAAGCATGGCGCTCGCCATGATTCTCGCCGGAACCAACGCCTGCACCGGTGCCGAGGACAATGACGACCCGAACGGGGGAGACTCGGATGGAGACGCGGACGGAGATTCGGATGGGGACTCGGATGGGGACTCGGACGGAGACGCGGATGGAGATTCAGACGCTGACTCCGATTCAGATTCTGACTCAGACTCCGATTCGGACTCCGATTCAGACTCCGACTCTGATTCCGATTCAGATTCAGATTCAGACTCGGATTCCGATTCTGATTCAGACTCCGATGCTGATTCCGATTCAGACTCTGACACTGATTCCGATGCAGATATGTGCGAAAACTATCCCCCGGCTGACGACAATTTCTCTGAAGGTTCAGTGATCACAAATTACTTGTTGATCGACCATCAGGACAATGAATTCGAAATCTGTGAATTTGCCGAAGGCAACAAGTTGATGCTGATGAAGATCGCCCGCGACACGTGACCCTCCTGCCAAGCCGAGCTCGGGGAGCTCGCAGCATTTGCAGCCGATATGGCGGATCAGGGAGTCGTTGTGCTCGAGGCACACCAACAGCTCACCAATCCATCGGAGATGGTCGATTGGATGGATGGAAACGACTACAACTGCGTGCGCACAGAGGAACCGAAACAGATCGAAAACGATTACCGCAAGACACAACTCATCGGCCACATGGGCGTCTACCTACTGATCGATCTGACAACGATGAAGGTCATCGAGCCCAAGTGTGGTGAAAAACTCGATTCCGGTAAGCAGTGCGTAGAAGACAATCTGTAGCACCGCATCGTACTGTATTTATGTAACAATTGCGCTAAGTTGCAATAAAATTGAGAATGACGGATTTCTCTTCGAAATGGTTGACAAATACCGATAGTCCACTAAAATTGTGGACTATTATCGGATGGTATGTCCGAGCCAATAGTGATATAAAGTGGTAGCCCATTGAAAAGGAACCCAATGCACTCACGGATATTACAATCCGATTTCCTTAGAATAGGCTATTCAAACGACCATTGGAAGCGTTCAAACATGACGAAACACTCATCAACGGTTTCCCTGCACAGCACACTGTGCCTGGTAGCCTGTCTGTTTATCGCAGTTTCCGGCTGCCGCGATCCGGAATTCGAGGAGACCCCCTGGAAGATCGACGGATTCGATCCCGGTAATCCGGCTGCCGGCCCGGCGCCGCTCTGTCCGGCCGGCTCGACATCGAGTATCAACAACAGCCTCAGTCCCTACATGGGTGGCGAGGAGTATCCCGGGTTGGTGATCGAGGTCTTCTCCTACTTCCGCTGCCAGAATTGCGGCATCCTGGCCCACCAGATGCACGAAATGTGGGCTCGGCGGGAAGATTATCGAAAAAACGTAAGGGTCTATTACCACCATTTCCCGTTGTACGAGTACGACACCGTGATGGGCCTGCACGCGGCGACGATCGCCGCGCAACGACAGAGTGAGGCGGCCTTCTGGCAGATGCACGACTATCTCTTCGACGCCATTCAAGGGAGTCCACCGGTGATGGTTACTGAAGAGGACCTCTACGCGTACGCCCGCGACACGCTGAAGTTGGACATGGCGCAGTATGACCAAACAATCCAGGCTGACGAGACCATGCAGACCATTCTCTGGGACAAAGAACAGGGGGTGGAGCTGGGCATGATCGGCACCCCCGGCATCTTTATGTGCGGCAAAATGTTGACCGGCTGGAAGCAGAATCTGGAACACAATATCGACGAAGTTCTGGAAGCGAATTTGTAAGGATAACCGTTTTAACAATGGAAAACGAAAGGAGAAACCAGTGAAAGGAAAATGGGTGATGCTATGCATCCTCTCGCTGGTCTTCTGTACCTGCCCCTTTGGCTGTACGGAAGCGGGTGATGATGCAGACGATGATGATGACAATGGAGATACAGGAGGTGACGAGCCTATCGTCGACTACACCTGTATCCCCGAGGAAGAACCGGATCCTGCCGAATGCGGTGACTACCCGGAGGCTCAGGGGTGGGACATGGACAGTGTCGTGACCAATCTGACCTTCGACGCATTCTATGACCGGGATTGCGACGGTAAACCCGAATTGACCAAGATGGATCTATATCGGGATGTTTACTGTCAGAGGGACAAAATCAAGTCCATCGTGATTGTTGCCGGCTCCAGTTGTGGAGAAACCGGCGGCGTCGACTGAGAGACTTGAAAACCCTCATCGCCACGGTACGTGGCGCTAGCTAATCGCCAAAAGGCAATCCGCGAAGCAAACGGAGAGCTCATGGGGCTCTTTTACTGGGACGTAGACCAACAGACTGTGCTCGGAGCCAAAGAGACCAGTGAGATGATGACCAAATTCGGTTGGCGGGGAGGATGGCGCGCCGAAGACTACGAGCTGACCCTGATGGAAGCCCAGGGCACGGGTGGTGGTCAAGAGAGTCTCCTCTTTTTGCGCTACCCGATTGTCTACATTATCGAGACAGCCACGATGAAAATTGTCGCCGGTGAGAAACTGTTCGACTACGATGACGACAATTTGGAACTGGATGTGCTTGCTGAAGTGCAGAAGATCAACGCCAAGTACAATTGATCCGGCACTCTCAGTTTCAACAGGCCCATGGTTTAACGCTGTCTCAGGCCAAAAAGGAGCGGTAACCCGGCACACTCGGGCAAGACAAATCAAAGACCCGAAACTCATCCTCAGCGCACATAGATTGGGTTTGGATACTAGAGACCTCTAGTCCGCAGCTGTATGTAGTTTTGCACCAGGAGTATACAAAATGAACTTTTGCCTACAACGGTTCCCCCTTCTCCTCTTCAGTGCCATTGTGCTCGGCGCGTTCGCGACTGAAACTCGCGCCGATTCCGGAGACACCGCGATAGCGTACCGCCTGGGTCTCGCCGCCCAATCCGAAGGAGATGACAAGCGGGCAGCCAAAATGTTCAAGCGGGCCTGCTTGGCGGTCAATGGTTCAGCCGACGCCTGCATCGCCTGGGCCGACGTGGCCGAGAAGCTCGGCAATGACAAAGATGTCAAGCGGGCCCTCGGATCCGTGGTGATGCTCGCCCCGGAGGATGTGCGGGGTCGCACCCGGCTGGCCGAGAAACTGATCGCCAAAAAGGACTTCACCTGGGCCCGGGAGCATCTGGAACAGGCCATTCCCCACGCCCGCACCGACAGTGATCGGGCGATACTGCGGTACTACTACGCCTACGTGTTGTACAAAACCAAGGAAACGGAGCTGGCCGACGAGCAGTTCACCCTGGCCCGTCCGGCCCTGCCCGAAAATTATCAATCTCGCTGTGACTACTACCAAGCGCTAATCGCCAGTCAACGGGAACAGCGAGACAAATCGATTGAATTGCTCAAGCAGGTGGCCGAGGGCCCGGACCCGGCCTATGCCGAGGCGGTGTCCGGTGTCCTCCAATCGTGGAGCGCGTTCCCCCTGGTCACCGGCTTAATGGGTCGGGTCAGTGGATCGTTCGGCCTCAACACCCATCCCTCGTCCGCCTTTCTCGACGATATCGAGACGGACTCGCGACCGGTCCTGCAGAGCATCTTTCGCGGTGACGCGATTTACAACAAACAACTGGAGTCGGTCGGTCTGCAGGGTATTTTCACCTTCTACCGGGAGCAGAACTGGAAGGAAGTAGGCAAAAAGAAGAAGAGCACGACCAGCAACGCAGATCTGCACTCTGCCTTTGAGGATGAGTACTCGCCTCAAGATTTCAACACCACCGTGTTTCTCGGTCAGGCGTCGTTGATCACCCAGACCTGGGGGGAGACGCTGGAGCACCAACTGAAGTTCGGCGTCGACGGGGAGCTGCAATTTCTCGATCACCCACCGATCCGGGACAAGGCGCTCGACAAGTACTTTCGCGAAAAAGATTTGTTCAAGATGACCGCCTGGGCGGTGGGCGGTCGATTCTGGTGGTC
>JANQET010000059.1 GCA_028278265.1 Myxococcota bacterium | reverse complement strand
GGGTACGTCGCGTGCTGACCGTCCGGGCTGAGATTGTCATTCAGGTCGGCCGGGTGAGTCCAACTCCCTTCGCGATACTCGCTGACATAGATTTGTCGAATGACCCCGCCGTCGAATTGATGCCAGGCGATAACCGCTTCGCCGTTGTCGGACAGGGCCACTTTGGCCTCCCGTGCGCCGGTGTCACCAAAGCTGACATGGTCGTTGACATCGGCCGGGTGGGTCCAGCTGCCACTGCGGTATTCGCTCTTGAAAATGGCGCTGCTACCCCCCGATACGTCCTGCTCCCACACGATGATGGCATTACCGTTGTCGTCCATCGCGACGCAGGGGTTGCCGGCTTCATCCCCCTGCGGGCTGATGCTGGCGCTCAGATTGAGCGGATGGGTCCAGCTGCCGCTGCGGTATTCACTCATGTAGACCTGGTCGTCGCTGCCATCGTATTGCTCCCACACGACGATGGTGTTGCCGGTGTTGTCCATCGCGACGTTGACGAAGTAGATGAACGGGCCATCCGGGCTGATATTGTCATTGGTGTCGGTCGGATGGGCCCAGGCGGAGGATCGATACTCACTGATAAACACCTGGTCCTGGGAGCTCGGGTTGTCCTGTCTCCAGGCAACAATGGCATTGCCGTTGTTGTCCATCACCACATCCGGTGCTTGACTCTCGGTAATCGAGGGGGTGTCCGGACTGATGTAAGCGCCCAAAGCCGGGTGGGACCAGCTGCCGAGCCGGTATTCGCTGAGGTATATCCTGTAGTACGAGCCAGAGGTGACGGCGTAGGTGATCAACGCATCACCATTGTTGTCCATCGCCACCTGGGGCACATCCCCACCGTTGGAATCGATCGATCCGGGACTGATATAGTCGTTCAGATCCGAAGGGATCACCCAGGTGCTGCCGCGGTATTCACTCAAAAAGACCTTGTAGGTTCCGGAGGCGGGATGGGCTCGCTGCTTCCAGGCGACGATGGCATCCCCCAGGTCATCCATCGCAACTGCCGGTTTGCCGAGAATGATGTCCCCCCCGTCCGGGCTGATGTTGTCATCGAGATCCGCTGGATGGGCCCAGCTGCCCCCGCGGTACTCACTGACAAAGATCTGGTCATCATTGGCGCTGTCCAGCTGGCTCCAGGCAATAATCGCGTTCCCGATATTGTCCATCGCCACCACCGGATTGGTCGCGCTGTTGCCCCCCGGGCTGATGTTGTCGGACAGGTCGGTGGGGTTGTTCCAGGTCTTGGCCGGAATAGAGGTGTCGGTGTCCGTGTCGGTATCTGAGTCTGAGTCGGTATCTGAGTCTGAGTCGGTATCTGAGTCTGAGTCGGTATCTGTATCCGAGTCGCTATCAGTATCAGCATCGGTGTCGCTATCAGTATCAGCATCGGTGTCGCCGTCACTGTCCGCGTCGACATCTGAGTCCGTGTCTGTATCGGTATCTGTATCGCTGTCACTGTCCGCGTCGATATCTGAGTCCGTGTCTGTATCGGTATCTGTATCGGTGTCGCTATCTACATCTGAGTCGACGTCATTGTCCGCGTCGGTATCCCCATCCGCATCGGTGTCTGCGTCTGTATCGGTATCTGAATCTGCACCAGCGTCAGCTTGGGTGTCCAACTCCCGTTGCAGCGAGTCAAATCCGATTCTGCCACAGGCGGATGACGCAAAACTTACTAGAATTACAACAGAAAACAATCGCGCAGATCTGAGACTGGGCATGAGCAAATCCTTTGGAATTACCGTAATAGTTCATTATTATAATTTTAACACAATTGTATCGTGTAACAAAATAGAAAACATGGAATTGAGGACGGAATTCGGGAGTTGGCCGGCGGTGCTAAATCAAAACCAAAGATGGCTATTTTCTGGCGAGCCGTGTCCTCAGGCCAATCGATGTGCAGTTCAACCACTCTCGCAGTCCGTACCAGTCAGAGGACAATTGCCACTGGGGTTGCAGTGGCACGCGAGGGGTATAGGTCGCCCGGTTGATGATCCGATCGGTTCTCGGACCTGCGTAGGTCACTGTTGAGGGGGCATCTCTTGTATTCTGCAGCTCGTCGTAATCAATTCGCTCACCGTAATTGGGATAGTTCATGTAGCGCTGATGGATCGTCTCGATAAGGGGCGTGGAGGTGGTGATCTGCGAGGGCTTTTTGGCTTGGGCCAAGAAGGTGATCCGGCCACCGATGGAAAAAGAGGCCACCACCTGGAACCCGGTCACCTGGAGCATTCCCTCGACGCAGCTCTTGGACGGTCGCCAAAAGACGTTTGGCAAGTTGATGCAACGGGAAGATCGGTCCATCGGATTAAACGACATACAGGGGTTTTTTTCGTCGAACAGGTAGGAGGTTTCAACGAGCAGATATCCAGACTCTCGCAGCAGATCCCGGCAGATGCTCAGCGCGCGGAGCGGGTCGAAGACGTGGTAGAGGACGCCGGCCATGACCACCAGGTCGAAGTGGACGCCTTTGAAAACCGAGGGCATTTCCTCCAGACTAACCGGTGTTTTGTAGTTCACGTCCAGCTGCAACAGCTCCCGACCGAAAGTGAAATTCTCCCGCAGGGCCATGTCCGTGGCGGTCACCTGGGCGGCGCCTAATTTTTTGAGGATGAAGGCGATGATCCCGTCCACTGTACCAATGTCGAGGCAGCTGAGCTCCTTGAGGTCGATGAAGCGAAGCGCATCGTAGATACCGAAAAGAGTGTAATTGGGGGGCATGGTCGGCGGAAACCGGCCGGGACTGATCAGACCATTGCCAAAATCGATGGAATGAAACCATTTCAGCTCGTCTATCTTTCGTCGATGCGCGGTCGTCTTGTTTTCGTTCATGCAGAGCGCCATATCATGCCGGTATCGGCTCCGCAACCGGCGCTGCCGAATCCGGGAATTTGAAAGGTTGAGCTCTGGCTCCCTCCCCCAACGTCCGATCGTTAATCGGGGGAGGGCGGGGGGAGAGGGGTCTGGTTTATCCCGCCATTTGGGGACTAGCGCTGCTCTCCAGGATGGTACACGCTGATGGCACGCGCCTCGACATCTTCTCGGTAATAGGCGGCCTCTTTGAACTGCCGGTCGGCGTAGCGCTTCGCCTGGTCGTCGAAATGGGGAGAGCGGGGATCAGCACTCTGTCCACCGGCCAGCAGAGTCTTGGCGCGTACCCTTGGACCGAACTCGACCACTGCGACAAAGCTGTTGCCCGAGGTGCCGTAGAGCCGTTTGGTGCCGTCAAATGACTTGGCGCCATAGGAGGCCAGGGCACCCCAACGGCCCGAGGCCATCCCGATGGGCAGGCTGGGCTGGGTGTCGTCGTAGCGTTGTTTCAGGTCGCCGGTCAGCCGCTGGTACCGGTTGATCTCCCCCCAAGGGGTGTCCCATTTGCCGAAATCTTCGGTGAGTCGGGTCACTACTTGCGCCAACAGTTCGAGCTGTTGTTCGGCAGAGACCTCGTGGGCCTGATAGTGAAATTTCTCGATGGTGTTGAGTTTATCCGGAAAATAGGTCTGCTTCCGGCACAGAGCCGCGTAGAAGTGCATCAATGACATGGGGACCGAATTCACTGTCACCGTCAGATCCCACTGCTTGAGCGCGGTGATCGGGCCGGCCAGCTGAGGGTAACTCGCCCCGCGCTTGTCATAAGCCCTGATCAGTCCCGGAACCAACTCGGCAAAACCGGGCAGGTAGGGATCGTGTGCGATGTCGATCAGATCGTCGAGCGTCAGGTCGGACGCTTTGTTCAACAGGGAGATGGCGTGAAGGGCGCGAAAATTCTCCCGATCGATGGACATGTACCCGGGATAGTCCGTCTTCTTCGGACTATGGGGACCGGCAGCGGTAAACGGGGTGGAGTTGCAATTCTGAATCCACCCGTTCGGTGGGTTGAGCAGGGTGATCGATTCGTCTACGGCGTGCAGGCCTTGCCAATCGGTTGCCGGGTCGCTCCCGTCGACGGGTTGAGTGAAGTCGAATCGGGTGTCCCGTCTCGGAATGAAGTTGCCGTGATAATAGGCGATGTTGCCCTCGGCATCGGCGTAGACCGTGTTGTTGGACGAATTGGTGCGCATCTCCATCATCTGTCGAAAGCCCTTGTGCCCGCTCTGCTTGGTGCGAATGAACGATTGGGTCAGGGCGTTGACCGGTTCCCACATCAGCGCGGTGGAGACCCACTGCTCCCCGATTTTACCGGTCACCGGACCGTGGTGCGTCCGATAGAGGGTGAACGACCGGTCGACCAAGCGGTCCCTGTCGCGATATTTCAGGGTGACGGGTAGGGCCGAGACGGGCCGCTGCTCCTCACCGTATTGGTAGAGGTAGGTTCCCCCTTTGTCCGTTTGGTCGATCACCGTCTCCAAAAAGTGGTCGATGACATCGGTATAGGTGGAGGTGTGCATCCAACCGGTCTTTTCGTTGAATCCCTGGTAGATGAAGAACTGTCCCCACGTGATTGCCCCGTAGGCGTTGAGCCCCTCTTCGCTCACCACATGGTATTCGCCGCGAAAGAAAAAGGTCGTGTGGGGGTTGATCAGCAACAACGGGTGACCGGATGCGGTCAGCTTCCCGGAGATGGCGAACCCGTTGGAGCCGCGGGGTTCCTCCTGCGTATCGACGTCACGGAATGCCAGGGAGGGGGCAGGGGTACTGCCCTCCCGGTAAAACGCTCGGATCCCCTCGATGGAGACCCGCTCGATGTCCCCACCGATGGATCCCTCGCTGAAGTACATCGGCATCCACGGCTCGAACCGCCCAAGCCCCCGAGGTCTTACCTCGGGGTGGGTGTGCAGGTAATAGTTGATGCCGTCGGCAAACGCACGACACAGTGCTTTGAGCCACTCAGGGGCGCTCTCGAAACGGGCGATCGCCTCATCGCGGGTCATGAAGAGTCGGGCACGCAGATCGCTGTAGAGCGCGTCTTCTCCTTCCACTTCAGCCAGCCGACCGATGGCCCAGAGGTAGTTGCGCTCCACCCGGTAAAAGTCGTCTTCACACTGCGCGTAGAGTAGCCCGAAAACCGCGTCTGCATCGCTCTTGCCATAGACGTGTGCCACGCCGAAATCGTCTCTGAAAATGGTGACCCGTGCGGCCTGCTCCACCCAACGAGCTTCATCGGCCTGTGGGGCTGACTGCTGGAGCGAATCCGGTCGGGGGACCGGTGCCCGCGACAAACAGGCGGCCTGAGCAACCACCCACAATACCAGTAGAATCCTCTTTTTCATGTCTTGGGACCTAAGCAAAGTCAAAGCCCGGCGTCAATACCCCCAATCCAACGGCGCTTTTTGACAATCTTCTGAATGTCGATCATCTTGTTATTGTCTCGCAGCTCTGCACGAAAAGGATTGGTGATGCGCGCTCGACGATTGGCAGTTGTCGTCATTGTGGCATGCCTGGTGGGCTTTGGTTTTGCCGCCGTCTCGACCTATGATTCAGTGGCCCACCTGGACCGCCAGGTGCACGGGATTCACTGTTCCTATTTCCTGGGCCTGGGCCGGGCTGATGCCACGGGGAGCTCCGGGTGCCATACCACGTTGATGAGTCCCTACTCCTCGATGTTTCGCCAGGCCGTCTGGGGTGGGATCCCGGTCGCCCTGGCCGGCATGTCGGTATTTGCCTTTCTCCTGTTCTGGACCATCTGGTTGGTCCAGCGGGGGCTCGGGGATCGGCGGGGGGCAGGGTTTCTGTTTCTGGGGACAGCGCTCCCGCTGATCGCCTCGTTGGTGATGGGGTATTGGTCAATCGTGGAGCTCGACGTGGTGTGCAAAACGTGCGTCGGCATCTACTTGGCCAGCGGGGTGAGCTTTGCCGCGGCCGGTGCCCTGTTCTACGTGGTGCGAC
>JANQET010000030.1 GCA_028278265.1 Myxococcota bacterium | reverse complement strand
GGGCATTGCCCGGATAGTGTCAAAAAGCTTATCAGCCAAAGCCGACCCTGTCTGTTTAATGGATTATGGATAGTTGGGCGTTAACTGCGTTCGGCCAGTCCGGACTGCCGTCATAGGCATGATATGCGCGATAGTAGTCGGACGCCTCCGAGCTGGCGGCATAGACATAGCCCGACGCTTTCTTGGTGCTCAGCGGTTGGGCGCTGAGATCGAGCACCTGGGCCGGGCTCACCTGATCGCCCGGGATGATGCTCTGCTCGTCAGAGGGCAGGCTCTCGTTGTTGTTGGCGTCCACCGCGTGGACCACGAAAAAGTAGGGGGTTTCGTTCACCAGATTTTCGATCACCGCGGTGGTCATCAGCGCGGGGAGATCCAATACAAAGGCGTACTCCCCACTGGCCGTACCCCAGCGCACCCGGTACATCGATAGATCCGGCGCGTCCACGGCCGACCAGCTCAGCTGGGCGTCACTCTTGCTGCCGGCGACCACACTGAAGCTCTCCGGTCGGGGCGGGGCAATAGAATCGTCGGTCAGCATCCGGCGGGCATTGATTCGTCCGTTGGCCTCCACTTTTCCGTTCAATTCGAACGCCGGATCTGAGGTATCGATCAACCGCTGCTTGACCTCGGCATAGGTCGCCTCAGGCCTTGTCGACAGGTAGAGCGCGGCCAACCCGGCCACATGGGGCGCGGCCATCGAGGTCCCGCTGCGCAGTCCGTAGGCGTTGTTCATCTCGGTGCTCATGATCGCCCGCCCCGGCGCGGCCACGTGGACCTTGGTCGGGCCCCAGTTGGAAGAGGACTCGACGGTATCGTCCTCGGCGGTCGCGGTCACGCTGATCAGATTGGGGCTGACGTGGGCTGCCGGATAAAACGGCACGTCGTCGATATTGACCGATTTGTTCCCCGCCGCGGCAACAAACAGCCCCCCCGCCTGTTCCAATTCCTCAATCGCATTGGTCATGTAGCTGGCGTAACATCCGTTGCAGCCCCAGCTGGCATTGACCACCCGGGCGTTGTGCCGGGCCGCGTAGAGCACCGCTTGGGCCGCGTTCCACAAGGTTCCCTGGTTGGTGGCGTCCATGAACTTGAGCGCCATCAGCTTCACCTGCCAGCTGACGCCGGCCACGCCCACTCCGTTGTTGCCCACGGCGCCGATGGTTCCAGCGCAGTGAGTACCGTGCCCAGTGACATCTTGGGGCACCGGGTCGTCGTCGGCCCAGTCCCACCCGTAAACGTCGTCGATGAAGCCGTTGTTGTCGTCGTCGATGTGGTTGCCCGGAATCTCCTCGGCGTTGCTCCAGATGTTGGCCGCCAAATCCTCGTGGGTCAAATCCACACCGGTGTCGGTCACCGCGACGATGATTTCAGGCGATCCGTTGCTCACCTTCCACGCCTTCTGGGCATCGATCTGTCGCATGCCCCACAGCTCCTCGATCAGTGAGTCATCGGGCATCCCCTCGACTTCGACGATGTAGTTGCGCTCGGCCCCGTCGACCAGACCGTTTTCACTCAACTCGGAGATGATCACATCCGCGATCACCTCCTGTTCGAGAACAACCCGATAGAACCCCAACGATTCCATCAGATTCGAGGGGTCGGTCATGATCGTCCCCCCCGCGTCTGCGAGCGCGTCCCGCAGGTCCTCCATCGAGACGTCCGGCGCTTTTTGCACGATAATCTCGTGGGTCAGGTACCTGGCCCCATCGCTGCTCTCCATCGTGGTCGGGTGTTTGGTCCCGCTGGATTCATCACAGGAGCACCCCGTGTTGCCCAGCCCGAAGGCGAGCAGCGTGAGCACGCTCCCCATCGCCAACAATCGGCGGGCAGCGTTGATGCTCGAGGTAGCTTGCGCGTGGTGATGACCGGCTACTGTCATAGTTCCCCCTTGTCTTAGAAACCAATCGGTGGGCTTCGAAAAAAAGCCGTCGGTTTGTTCGGGTCGCTGGATCGGGTTTTTTTGCTTTGCTTTCAACAGGCCGAATAAAGAGCAATAACCAGGCCAGCGGGATAGACCGCGATTTTACTCAACATAGCGCCAGAAGGAGTGGACCAATGCTGGTTGGTTTTTTTTGACCCAGGTGGCGCCGTTAACCCAGGGCGGCCAACAGGCCAGTGATCAGCCCGGACCGGTGTCATCGCCGGCCCCGATTCGGAGCCTCATCCCCGGCCCTTCTCCGTCAAAGACTGCGCGCTGATCTCTCCACCACAAGAGCCTCACCCCCGGCCCCTCTCCGTCAAAGACTGCGCGCTGATCTCTCCACCACAAGAGCCTCACCCCCGGCCCCTCTCCGTCAAGCGGAGAGGGGAGTAAGAACTTGAAATGATTACATAAACCGCTCTAATCCCCCCTCTCCACCTGATGGAGAGGGGGCTAGGGGGTGAGGTTCCGATTTGCGGGATAAGTTTGGGTAGGGCTACTCTTCCAAATGCTCAGCCAAAAACAAGTCCATCTCTTGGAACAGCCTGATGCGGTTCCGCTCGATGGACAGGTGGTGGGTTCCCTCTTCCAATTCGACGTACTTGAAGATTCGCTGGCGTTTCTCGAGGGCGTCGGCCATGAGTTGACTCTGTTCCACCGGAACCGTCACGTCGTCCACTCCGTGCACCAGCAGAATCGGAATCTCGATCTCGCTGACCCGGCGCCGGGGGGAGTGCTGTTTGAGAGTCTCCCGATCATCGCCGATTTGCCGTTTAATCGCCTCGTATCCCGCGTAATACCACTGTCCGTCGAGGTAGGCCTTCAGATCGGACAGCCCGGCAAAGCTGATCGCGCATTGATAGAGATCCGGTGTCTTGACCGCTCCCATCAATGCGGAGTAGCCGCCAAAGCTGGCCCCGACGATGCAAATCTTCTTCTCTGCGGCAATGCCCTGCTCGATCAACCACTTGGCCCCATCGGCAATGTCGTCCTGGGGGCGATCGCCAAACCCTTTGAACGCGGCCATCTGGAACTGACGGCCATAGCCCGTCGAGCCGCGAAAGTTGGGTTGCAGGACCGCATAACCCCGATTGACGAAAAACGCTTTCCAATAATCGAACCCACCGTAATCCCGATTGAACGGTCCCCCATGGGGCATCACTACTGTCGCCAGGGGGCCCGCTTTGCCATCGGGCACGGTCAGATAGGCCTCGATTTCGACGCCGTCCCGGGCCTTGTAGCTCACCTTCTTGGTGGGGGGCAGCTTGTCCCGAGTCAACAGGGGATAGGTGACGAACAGCTCCTGCAGGCTGTTCTGGTCCCGATCGCCCCAGTAGTACGTCCCCGGCGCGTCGTCATTGGTGGAAAAAACGATGTAGCGCCGCTCGTCCCGGCTGAGATCAATGATGTAATTTACCGTATCGGGGAGTACCCTGTTGATCGATTCCTGAAACTTCTTGTAACTCCGGTCGAAGTAGATGCGCGCATCCGCTGCTTCACCGTGATAGACACCGATCACATCGCGGGTTTTTGGCGAGTAGATCAGCGGACCCGAGATATCGTACCGGGGATCAGCGGCGACCAAGGTTCGCGGCCAGTCGGGTTTGCTCAAATCGACCTTGAAAATCGCCTTTCGGTCGTCTTGATAGGCCCGCACGTACAGAACATTCGGGTCGATCCCGAAACCGAGCGGGCTGACCGCATCCCCCGAGTGCTCGGTATACTCCCAGGCCTTTTTCCAATCGTTCTTCTCGGCGTGGCGCACCTTGACGAATCGACGATCGTAGTCTTTGTTCACCCCGATGCCGATTCTGATTTCCCCCTGTTGGTCGGTCATCCAGGCGCGAATCGGCTTGCTGAACTCTTTCAACCGGTGTCGCACGCCGCTGTCGATATTCAGGGAGTAGACCCCGGGGTACAGGGGTTTGTCAAAGTCTGCGCTCAACAAGACGTGTTCGGGATCCTCGGGCAGAAAATCGATCACATTGTCCTGGAATTGGGAGACGCGCTCCGAGCTGTTTGTAAGAATTCCGACGCTGTCCTCACTGGGCTTCACGATCACGCGGGGGGCCTCGGAATTGTCCGCCGTGGCGCGAATCAATTTGGTCATGTAGTACTTCACGGTCGCCAGTGGATCCACGTAAATGACGCTGGCGATCAACTGGTCATCATTGGCCCATTCGTACCAGCGAAATCGCATCGACCGGTTATCGGTCTTGACGAGGGCGTTCGCTTTGCCGGTGGCCAGATTGACCGTGATCAGACCGGTCTCCCCCTCGATGTTCTTCAGAAACGAGATATACCGGCCCCCCGGAGAAATCTTCACACTCTGGGCCTCAGGCAGTCGCGCAAACGCCTCAATCGGCAGCAGCTGGGGATTGGCTTTAATCCGACTCGCGATGTGGGCGGCCAACATCATCGACTCCACCGAGACAGAATCCTCGACACTGTTCGACGGTGCCGCGGCGCCACAAGCCCAACCCATCCCAGCGATCGAGACGAACAGTGACAGACATCTCATATGATAACTCAAGCAAACCATCTTCATCTTCTTCCTCCAATACTGTTTTCGCAGGCAGACTACAGAAAATCTTTACCGATGAAAAGAACTTTGTTACCAGAGCGCAATCAACTGAGCGATTACTCCGGCAACTCCTTCTCGCAGACGGCGCAGCTGTACCAATCGTCCTTGATGATGTTGACCGTGCCGCAACTCTCACATCGACGGAAGATGAACTCTGTCGTAAAACCGTCGGGATGCGGGATGCCGATCGCCGCCAGCGCCTTTTCGACCACTGTCCAACAGGTGGGCTCAGGACAGTAGGCCGTGGATTGATTCGTGATCTCGACGACCTCGAGGTTTGAGCCGAAGCCCTCGAACGTGATTTCTCCTGCTGCCAGCACCGGTCTACCACTGGCACAGGCCACATGCTCGCAATGGCGATCAGCAATGCGCAGCCGGCCGGTGGTGTCGATGATATAGGTTGCCACGACGGGGTCAGAGGCGAATTGGTCCGTCTTTTCTGCCCATTGTTCAATGTCGGACAGGGCGCTGATCGAGCTCCCGGCCGGTTCTGACTCGGTCAATTCGAGCAGATCCTCCGGACCGACGTATTCATACCGCTTCAATGGTTTCGACATCGCTACCTCCCAGGAGCAGATGAGACGCCGCAGTTTATCACATTTTCGACAGATCCGTTACGGTGTTGTCATCGCTGTCTGAAAATGACGACCGTCCCATTGGGATAGGGAATGACGGTATTTCGTCGAATCCCGAGGGGGGCCAACCACTGGTCGTAGTACTGGTGTTTCGCCGCTTTGAACCGGCCCACTTTCTCGATATGGAGCTCACTCAGAACAAATCCCGCCGGTGCCAGTCCCGCTTCCAGTTCAACGAAAATCTTCTGCTCGAGCATCTCGGTTTCCAGCAGTTGATAGTAGTCGTGCAGCGGCGGCCACCGCTTAGCGGCGATGCGCTTGGTTTCCCGCTGGATCGCACGGCTGTCTTGCACCACTTGACACCACTTGCCGAGAATGCCCCGGTCCATCCTGAAGACTGGGGAAATCTGCACGTCAGAAATGACCATCCCCTTGGCCTCGGCGGTGCGGACACTGTGCAGAATAAAAGTCGCCTCTTCGTCGCCGAACGTCCGACACGCGGTTGACGATTCTGCGGCCGAGGTCGGCAGCACCGTCAGCCGGCAGCTGCTCCCCCGGCATTCCAAGATGCGCTGACACGGACCTTCGGGGCGAGGGCGTTGGAAGCGCGTCGACGTCTCCCGTTCGATCACCTCGATGTTCCAGTCCTTTGCTCCACCGGCATCTTCTGAAGACGACGCTTTGACTCCCGCTTCAGAAGGGGGAGGGGCTGGTTCCGCTTTGACCGCTGTTGCCGGCGGCGACTCTTTCATCACAGGCGGTGGTGCTGCCTCACGGGAGAGACAGCCGACCAGAGATCCCACCGTGAGTACCGACGAGATGAGCGCTGTTTTCATTGTACCTCACTTGTACTCAAGCTATCTAACATCTTGCCCCACAACCCGGACAAGTACCAGGTATCTCCGAGAAAACCACACCGGATCCGGTTGAATCAGAGCAGGGGAGACATCAGCCGGGCCACCGAGCGGACCAATCGTTTGGGGGCTGAAATGCGCAACGCCGCATCGACGGATACCAGTTCGGCCGAGGCGAGATCGGTCAGGTACTGCTCGGCCAAACGGAGGGGAAATTCCTCGGTGTAGACAAAGGCGTTGAGCTCGAAGTTGAGCTTGAACGAGCGCAGATCCATATTGGCCGAACCGACCGTGCCCATCCAATCGTCGACGAGCATCGTTTTGGCGTGGATGAACCCACTTTGGTATTCGTATATCTTGATCCCGGCGCGCAACAACTCCGGGTAGTAGGATTTGGAGGCCGAGCTGACCAGCCGACTGTCCGATTTGCGGGGCAGCAGCAGGCGTACGTCGACCCCCCGAAGCGCTGCCGCGACCAACGCGTCCATTACGCTCTTGCCCGGGATGAAGTAGGGATTGGTAATCCACACCCTCGTTTGGGCCAGTGCGATGGCGTGCTGGTGAATCAGGGACATGGATTGCCAGCGGTGATCCGGTCCGGAGTCCAGCACGTGGACGATGCAGTTTCCCGGCTCTTCGTCGGCTACGAGGTCCGGAAAAAAGTGCTCGCTGTCCAGCTCCTCGCCGGTGGCCGTGACCCAGTCCTGGGCAAAGGCGTGCTGGATGCTCAGGGCGGCCGGACCGTCGATGCGCAGATGGGTGTCCCGCCAATGGCCGATCTCCGGGTCGAGCCCCAGGTATTCCTTGCCCACGTTGATCCCGCCGGTGAAGGCGGTGCGGCCGTCGACGACGATGATCTTGCGGTGGTTGCGAAAGTCCACCCGGTCCCGCCGGGTCAGCCGGAAGCGCCTGAATCGCACCGGATTGAACACGTCGGTCTTGCCCCCTGCCCGCAAAAGCTCGATCCAAAAATCACTCGGCAGGCCGATGGATCCCATGCCGTCGACCAACACACGCACCTCGATGCCCCGTTCGGCCTGTTCGACGAGCAGTTGCCGCAGCGCTTTCCCGGTGACGTCGTTTTGAATGATGTAGAACTCCACGTGGATGTGGTGCCGGGCGGCGGTGATCGCCCGCTTCATCTCGGCGTAGGTTCGGGCGGCATCGGCCAGCAACACCACGCGATTCCCGCGGCTCGCCGGGGTGCTGGAGAGGGAGGCCCCCAGGTTGAGCATGCTCCTGCTGCGCGCGTCGAGCTCGTCTTGACAACAGACATCACCGATCTTGCGCAGCACCTGGTGCCGGGCCAACAGGGTTGAAACGCGCTGCTCCGCGGCGGTGAACTGTTTGATCGCCCGGTTCATCCGGGTGCGTCCCAGGATGTGATAGGCGATCAGCCCCACCACCGGGGCGAGGAAGAGAAAGAACAGCCAGGCCAGGGTGGCGCTCGGCTCCCGCCGGCGGGACAACAACACGCCGATCACCGCTCCCCCGTTGAGCAGGGCGATGATGCCGGTGATGATCTCCTCGAGATATGGGTGCAGGAACGACATCCGGCGCGGGGATCACCCTTGTTGCAGGGCTTTTTTGGCGCGCCTGGAGCCGCCGGCGATATCCTCGACGATGATCACGTAGGCCGCGGGAATGAGGAAGATGGTGCCAAAGGTGCCCAGGGCCAGACCCCAGACGATGGTGTTGGCCAACGGCCCCCAGGTCAGGGACATGCCCCCCAGGCCGACGGCCATCGGGATCAGGCCGGCAATGGTGGTCAGGGAGGTGAGCATGATCGGCCGCAACCGCAGCTTGCCGGCGACGACCACCGCCTCCTTGCCCGGCATCCCCTCCCGCTTGAGGTTGTTGACAAAGGAGATCAGCACGATGGCATCGTTCACCGCGATGCCGGCCAGGGCGACCCCGCCGAACAGGGCGACCAACGAAAAGGGCTGTCCCGAAATGAAGATGCCGAAGCTGGCGCCGATCCCGGCCAGGGGAATGGTGAGCAGAATCGCTACGGGTTGGATGTAGGAGCGAAACTGGGTCGCCAGGATGACGTAGATCATCAACAGACCAAAGAGAAACAGCTGGACCAATCCCAACAGGGAGTCTTGGAACTCCCTGAATTCACCGGAAAAATCGGTCGACACCCCAGGGTGCTGCTTGAGGATGCCGGCAAAGCTCTGTTCCAGCTCCTGATTGACCGCCACCGAAGTGGTTTTCTCCTCGTCGATGTTGGCCCAAACCGTAATCGCCCGTTCCTGTTTGTACCGCCGCAGCTCCCCCAGGCTCGGCTGAATGGTGTAGCCCACGATATTGCCCAGGGTGACGTTGGTGCCCTGGGGAGTGGAGATCGGCAGTCTCAGGAAATCCTCGGGCCGTTTGAGCGCGGCCTTGTCCACCCGGACCACGATGTCCAGTTCCTCGTCTCCGTCGAACATCGTGTCAGCGGTAAACCCGGTGACCGCGGTGCGAATCGCCATGCCCACCTGGGCCACGCTGAGGCCGTAAAGGGCGGCCCGCTCCGGATCCACCTCGATGCGGATCTCCCGCTTGCCCTGCTCGAAATCATCGCCGATATCGGTCACCCCGGCGATGGCCTTGAGCTGGTCCTTGATTTTATCGGATACCGATTCGAGCTCGTCGTAGTACCGCCCCTTGACCTTCACCTCCACCGGTTTGCCCACCGGCGGTCCGGTGTTGAGCTTGGCCAGCTCGATGCTGGTCGGCCCGGAGATCTTGAGCACCCGCTCCCGCAAATCCTCCATAATGGCGTCTGCCGTGCGCTGGCGATCGTAGGAGGGCACGAGATCGACCCACACCTGTCCGTAGTGGGTCTTGAACTCCCAATCCGTGTCGGTGATGATCAATCCGGCGGTGGAGTGCACGGACCGCACCTCGTTGTCGGGCAGCTTCCCGGCCGCGGTTTCGAACTTCTTGAGAATGTCCGATGTGGCGTCCAGGGAGGTGCCGATGGGCATGCGCACCCGCACCTGGAAGGTGGCGATTTCCTCCCCGGAAAACATACTGACGCCGACCAGGGGCACGATCACCGTCACCACGACGATCAGCAGGGCGACCGGGACCAGGGCGAACAGATAGCGCCAGCGGATCACGCGCCTGAGTCCGGTTTCGTAGGCGCTCTGCAGGGCGGTCAACCAGGTGCGTTCCTTGACCTGCAAAGTGCGCTTGCCCGGCCAGTCCGCGTAGTGGGAGGGGAGGATGAAGAATGCCTCGATCATCGAAGCCACCAGGGCCAGACTGACGATGATCGGGATCTCTCGCAGAAACTTACCCATGATGCCGGGGAGGAGTGCCAAGGGTAAAAAGGCGGCAATGGTGGTCGCCGTGGCCGCGAAGATCGGGCCCATCACCTCCCGGGTGCCGTCGATCGCTGCGTCGTGCCACCCCTTGCCCATCTGGCGGTGGCGATAACAGTTCTCAACGACGATGATCGCGTCGTCGACGATAATCCCCAGCACCAGCACCAGGCCGAACAGGGTATTGCCGTTGAACGACTGTCCGGTTTGAATCATGAACAAAAAGCAGGCCAAAAAGCTGATCGGAATGCCCATCGCGGTGAGGACAGCGTTGCGAATGCCCAGCACGATGAGCAGGACGATCAGCACCACCACGAACCCGGCCCAGGCGTTGCGGCTCAGCTTGCTCATCACATCTTCGATTTGCTCGGAGCTGTCCATGGTGTACGAAACGTCGATCTGGTTCTGATACCGCTGCTTGAACTCGTCGCAGATACGACGGACCTCGTCGGTAATCTGGATCGAGTTGCCGTTCTCCTGCTTGGTGATCGAGAGACTGAGCACCGGCTCGTTGTTGAGCCGGCTCAAGGTGCGCTCCTCCTTGAACGCTTCGCGAACAGCGGCCACGTCCTGCACGCGGACGGTCTGACCGGCCGGAAGAGAGTGAATGATCACCCGGCGCACGTCTTCGGCGGTTTCGAACTCGCCGACCGTGCGCACGAGGAACTCGTCCCTGCCTAGGGCGATGCGCCCGCCGGGAATGTTGATCCCGTGAGCGGCGATGGCCATGTGCAATTGCTCGGTGGAGAGGTGATACCCTTCGAGCCGAATCGGATCGGCCTCGACCCAGATTTGCCGGTCCCTCGCCCCCTGCATCTCCACCTTGCTGATGCGGGGGATGTTGAGCAGCTGTCGGCGCAACTCCTTGGCCAGGGCCAGCAGGCGCTTCTCCGGAATCTGACCGTGTAGATGAACCGATATCACCGGCATCATGTCGCTGGTGGTGAAGGAGTCGACCACCGGGTCCTCGGCGTCTTCGGGGAGATCTCTGACCTTGTCGACCTCGGCGCGCAGGTCCTCGAAGCGCGCGCGATACTCCTCATCGGACATGTCCTTGAACTTCACCGAGATGAAGCTCGATCCCTCGGCGGACTGGGAGCTGATCGAATCGATGCCCTTGACGTCCTGAATTTCATCTTCGATGGGGATGGTGACCAACTTCTCCATCTCCTCGGGGGAGACGCCGGGATAGACCGTGATGATGAAGGCCCAGTTGAGCGACATTTCGCTCATCAGTTCCCGAGGCAGACGGATGAACGACAGGGTGCCGAGGAAGAGGATCGCCACCATCAACAGGTTGGCCACCACCGGATTGCGAACAGCGAGACGGGCAATAGACATCTTGCTCAACCTTTTTTAAGGCGTTTGGGCCGGTGCCGGGGCAGAATCGGCCTTGGCCACAACTTCAATCGCGTCCCCGTCGACCAGGTTGTTGCCTCCCATGACAATCACTTCGTCGTTGGGCTTCAGGCCGCTGCGGATGATCACGTCCCCTTCAATTTGCGGTCCGACCTCGACCGGTACCTTTTTGGCGCTCTCCCCATTGACCACCAGGACGCTCTTTTGCTCGGTCGCGACGATCAGTGCTTCGATGGGAACGGCCAGCACGTCCCGGTGCTCTTCCAGCTCCAGGGAGACGTGAATCACCTGGCCCGCGCGCAGGCCGCTCTCATCCTGGTTCACTTTCACTTCGACCGGGAAGGTACGGGTCTGGGGATCAGCGGCCACACCGAGGCGGGACACGGCGCCGGAAAAGGTCTGGCCCGGCAGATTGGGATCGCTGAGGGTCACCTTTTGTCCCACCCGCAGCCGACCGATTTTGCCCGAGGTGACCGAGAGGACCAGCTTGAGGTTGTTCATGTCGACCAGGCGGGCCAAGGGGGTTTGCGGGCCCACCGCCTGTCCCGGATCGATCATCCGCTCGGCCACGAAGCCGGTGAACGGGCAGCGCACCTTGGTTTCCCGCACGTTGCGCTGGGCCTGCTTGAGCGCCGCCCGGGCTTGAGCCACTGTGGCGCGCCCCGCGCGGACCGCCTGCTCGGCACCGTCGAGTTGTTGGGCCGTGACCACTGCGCTCGCCTTGAGTTTTTCCATCCGCCGCCAGTCCCGTTCGGCGTGATCGAGGGCCACCTCACTCTGGGTCAGCGCCGCCTTGGCCTGAGCCAAACCGATGCGATAGCTCTCCGAGTCGATCTGCAGGTAGAGATCCCCCTTTTTGCACGGATCGCCGAGGGTCTTGCGCACCTGTTGCACCTTGCCGCCCACCTCGGCGGTCAGGATGACATCCTGCTCCGCTTTGAGCACGCCGGTGGAGGCCAGTTTTTCCACCAGGGTGACCGGCTTCGCCACCCGGGTCTGGACGGGATGTTTGGACAAGGTGACCTCGCGGACCAGCGTTCCGTCCGGCGCTTCGGACCGGTTCATATAGGTCAGCGCGCCGATACCCACCAAGGCGGCCAGGAGCACGAGAACGATAATGACTGCGGTGATTTTGGATTTCATTTTGGATCGTCCATAAAATTGTTTTTTACTGTTTAACCGAAACTATAAAAACGATCAAACCAGTGTCGCGGGACGGATCGAGGCTGGGCGACACCACGGGCTATGCCAGTGAGACCCAAATCCTCTGGCGCCGCTCCAGCCCGACCTATCACTCCATCGAGCAATTCGAGGATTTCGAGAACGAAGAGGAGTGCGAGCTGGAAGACGGCGCGCCCGCCTACGCCCTGCCCTGCGCAGTACAGACCTATCGTACCGGTGGTCCC
>JANQET010000025.1 GCA_028278265.1 Myxococcota bacterium | reverse complement strand
ACCTCTACACCACCGAGTCCGACGCCGTGATGAACTACTGGTGGGACTTCAATGATATCGTCTACCCGAACGGTCCGTCGTTCTCAGGCACCGAAGGTCCGATCTGGGAAGAGGCCAATTACGACTATCCCATGTCCGGCTGGATTTGGGGGGACAAGGCCGGCTTTGCCACCTGGTTCGGCAGCGAGCAGACGGGGTACCAGGAATACCCACCGGGGATCAACATCCTGCCGGTGACCGCGGCCTCGGTCTACTTGGCCTACAACACCGAGTACGTGACCTACTTCATCGATTGGTTCCTGGACAAATACGGCCAGGTGAACCGCTGGAACGAGCTGTTCTGGACCATGCTGGCGATGGCCGATCCCCAGCGGGCGTTGGAGTACTACAACAGCAACCCCTACGGTGCCTCTGAACCGAGTCCGCCGAGTGAAACCCCGCCCCACTATTATCACTGGATTCACAACTGGCACGCGCTGGGGCCGTATCGCTCGGATATTCTGGCCGACACCCCCTCCTATGGGGTCTTTGGTGACGACAGCGATCTGACCTACGTGGTCTTCAACGCCGGTGATGAGTCGATCGATGTGCTGTTTTCCAACTGCGCGGAGATGACGGTGCCGCCGGGAGAGCTGCTCGTGGCCAACGGACTGGACACCGGCGATGACTGCGACTGGGGAGAGGGCTGCGACTGGGGCGGGGACGTGGATATTGATATTGACATCGATATTGACGGCGACTCGGATTCTGATGGGGACGGGGATTCCGATACGGATACGGATACGGATGCCGATGGGGACGGGGACACGGATGGGGACAGTGACGGGGATACCGACGCCGACGCGGATTCAGATGCGGATTCAGATGCGGATTCAGATGCGGACGCGGACGCGGACGCCGACACGGACACGGACGAGGACGATTCACCGGACGGGGCCGATGCCGGCGATCCCGGTTCATGTGGATGCAGCGCCGTCGGTCATCGCCGCGGGGTGCTCAACCGGTTGCTCGGAGGGAGGAGTTAGATGATGACAAAACGATTTACCTCGGGAATGCTTGGGCTGTTGATACTCCTGGTCACCCTGCCATTGGCCAGTCAGATGCAGCCGCGGGTTGAAAACGGCAAGATGCTGGAGCTCAGGGGGAAGATCTGGAGTGGTGCCGGCCAGGCCGGGACGACCGGGTTCGATGGGTTCGAGAACTATTGGAACATCGCTCCGCAGGATCAAAAACCCAATCTGTTCATGGACTATTACGATACTTGGAATATGCGGCCCAACTGGTCTCATGAGTTGAAACAGGAACTGTTGAAATTTCACCGCCAGGGGTACTACGTGATCCCTCAAATCGGCATCAATGTGTTCTACCTCTGGCAACAGTACATTGACGGATCCCAAGACGACGAGCTGGACAACCTGGTGGCCGGGCCCAAATATTTGGGGATTCCCACCTTCTTGCGCATCGGTTACGAATTCAACAACTTTCCCGGTGATCCCTGGCTCACGCCCTACACGCCGGAGGAGTTCATTGAGGTCTGGCGCATCTTCGCCAAAAAAATTCGCGATGCCGATCTGGAGGCAGCGTTGGTCTGGAACGCCAGCCTCTCCGGCTCCCAATGGATTGAACCTTACTACCCGGGGGACGAGTGGGTCGACTGGTTGGGCTTCAACGTGTTTTGCGATATCTCCGGTGGACAGCACTCAACCATGTTGGCGATGGCGCAAATGGGAGCCGAACGCAACATTCCGCTGATGATCGGCGAAGCCTCTCCGATGATTGTCAATCAGGTCACCTACGACAAATGGGATTGGTTCGAGTTCTACTTCACCATGATCGAGGCCCAACCCACGATCAAGCAGATGACCTACATCAACTGGGATTGGGACATTCAGGATATGGTCGGGGGCAACGGTATGTTCCCCTGGGGCGACGCTCGGCTGCAAATGCCCGGCTCGGTGAAGGATCAGTTCTTCAATCGGATGGACCAATCGGCCTATTTCTTTGCCACAGATGAAAAGACGACCCGTGCGCTGTTTTTCTACGACGACGAGCAGGCCCCCGGTGCGGTAGAAAACCTGAAACGGGACGGGGACCATCTCACCTGGGACCCGGTGGCCGACAGCGGCGAATCGGGCCTGGCCCACTACACGATTTACAAAGACGGCGAGCTTTGGGACTATATCATCGGCGAACAATACCCGGTCAAAGATCTCTATTGGGGGACCAGCGCAGAGGTCACGGTCACAGCCATGGATCGGGCGGGCAATGAGAGCGCCGAGTCCAACAGCCTCGTTGTTGAGCTGGATCCGTTTACCGAGCTGATTCAGGACGGTGCGTTCAATCTGCCCCCCACCAGCGTGGCGGTGGACTGGAAGTGGATGGGGACCCAGGATGGGGGCGCCAAACCAGCTCCCGACGATATTCTCATCGATGACACCGGACAGCTGTCGGGCAAGTACAGTTGCTTATTGTCCACCGAACCGGTCAACGATATGGGCAACCACTGGCAAAAGGATGTTCAGGACAATCCGCGGGATTGGAAACTGCAATTGTTTCAGGCATTTCAGGTGATCGAAGGTGAGATGTACCAAATCTCGTTCAAAGCCAAATCGGTCGAGCCGACGACGATCCAACTCTACTTCATGGACCACCATGTGGAGCCGGACCACACCCATTTCCCGGCGGGGCGCGATCCCAACTTTGACGACGAATGGCAATTCTACGAAATCTGGCCGGTCGATATCGGCCCGGAAGCAAAGACCTACGAATTCGAAGCGGTCGCCCCGGTGACCGAAACCGCGCGGCTCTCATTCATGCACGGGCAATCCCACCGAACCACGATTTGGATCGACAGTGTTTCGGTGAGGGCGGGTCCGGGGGGCGACGTGGATGCTGACGGGGATACTGACGGGGATACCGACGGAGATACTGATGCGGACGGTGACGCCGATAGTGATGGAGACACCGACGCCGACACCGATGCTGACGGGGATACCGATGCGGACAGCGATGCCGATGGGGATGGGGATGGGGATACCGACGGGGATACGGATTCAGACGCTGATACGGATACAGATAGCGATGGAGACACCGACGACGACAACAATAACGGCGATAGCTCGACCGATTCGGGCGCGGGGTGCACTTGTCAGGCCCCGGGAAGTTACCATTCATCCTCGCTACTGCGAAATCTCTGGCGGCAGAGTGTGGATTGAGCTCGGGCCGCAAAGCTGTTTCTGGGGGGCCAGATCCAGGCCGACACTTGCTGTAACGGCACACTGACTATATCATTTTGATGGGAGGTTGCTGGATGTGGCGATTGTTACCGCTGTGGTTGGCGTTAATCGGTTGCGCAATCGATTTTCCGCCGCTGAACACCGGTGATGCTTCTACCGACGCGGATGGGGATGCGGATGGGGATGGGGATACCGACTCGGACGATCCGGAGGACGGCGGCGTGTCGGGGTGTGTCCGCTTTGTCAACGGTGCCGCTTCGCCGGAGGGGGACGGACTGTCGTGGGGTGCGGCGTTCCGCTCGGTGCAACAGGGGATCGACGCGGCCGAAAGCGGTGCCGAGGACGGGGAGTGCCAGGTGTGGGTGGCGCAAGGGGTATATCGAGTCTACCTCGACGGACCGGACGACACGATAGCGCTCAACCCCCGGGTCGAGCTCTACGGAGGGTTTGCCGGGACCGAGCAAACCCTGACCGAAAGAGACTGGCACACCCATAAGACCGTGCTGAGCGGCTGTGACGAGGAGTGCCTGCACCACGTCTATCATGTGGTCACAGGGCATCCCAACAGTGAAGACGATCGGTCGCGGATCGACGGATTCGTGATCAGTGACGGCCGAGCCACCAGCAGCGCGACGGATCCCTGTGGCGGTGGAATGTATATCAACGGCGGCGCTCCGACACTGGCCAACTGTTTCTTCATCGAGAATGAGGCGGAGCTGACCGGCGGCGGTCTGTGCCATCAGGGATCGGGTGTGCTGAGGATTGAGTCGACCCTGTTCATGGACAACCGGGCCAAGCAGGGGGGCGGCCTGTCCAGCGGCAGCAGCAGCACAATCGTTCTTCAAAACGGCGTGTTCATCGACAATTTTGCCGCTGAGCTGGGCGGAGCTGTTTACCTGGATCGGGTACAATCGGCCGGAATCGAGCAGACCGAGTTCTCGGCAAATCGAGCCGAGAGCAGCGGTGGGGCGTTGTATTTGAGCTCGGTTTCCCATGCAGTATCGGTGACCAACTCCCTGCTCACCGAAAATTGGGCGCCTTTCGGCGGTGGGGCCACTGCTCACAACAGCGGGATGGAGCTCGTCAACACGCTGTTTTTTTCAAATCGAAGTGATCACGCCGGCGCCATTCACGCCCGGGGCAACAGCCGGGTAAAATTGATCAACTGCACCCTCACCGAGAACCGGTGTACCGTGGGAGATGTGGGGGGAATCCTGGTCGAGGAGGGGCCGGAGGTCGAGGTGACCAACGTGATATTGTGGGACAATGAGCCGCAAGAGATCGCCAAGCTCCCCAGCGGTACCGGCACGGTGAATGTGGCCCACAGCAACGTACGAGACCTCGATGCACTGGAGCTCGATGGCAATGAGAACAACATCGACAGCGACCCGGCATTTGCAGTGGGCGCTTTTGCCGGCGTGTCCTGGGTGTCTCGATATTACGACAACGCTACCTATCTGACCGAAATTACTGCAGAAGAGTCGATTGGGACCGATGTGCCCAAAAGAGGTCTATTCATCAACGTCAATACCGCCGATGCCCCGTTCTCACCGGTGACCGATGCGGACGATAGCCGCCTGTTCGTCTGGGGAGACAAATTGGGTGACGCCAACCCGGGCAACAGCTTCCAATTTCGCGATCTGCACCTGACCGCCGAATCCCCGTGTATCGACCAGGGGGACGCCGCTGCGGCGCCGGACCAGGACCTGGAAGGCAACGGACGCCAGGGAAAACCCGACATGGGGGCGTTTGAATTCATCCTCTCGAAATAGCTCGAATTAGAACAAGATCTAGTACGATATAACTGAAATATGATAGATTCGTCTTAATGGCGTATCTCATCCTCACCAGTGATCTCGGCTCCGGAAACATCGTTCCGTTGGAGCGCACACCGCTGATTGTCGGGCGGACTGACGATTGTGACGTGCGGGTGGTCAGCAGCCTCGTTTCCCGCCGGCATGCGCGCATCGAACCCAAAGAGGACGGCTGGCAGGTTGAGGATTTGGCGAGCAAGAACGGCATCCGGGTCAACGGCCAACCAGTGACCCGAATCATGCTGAACGATGGGGATCTGATCGATATCGGCTCACTACAGCTCAAGTTTTGTGACGGGCCGTTGAACGCCTCACCGATCAAGCTGCTCGACAAGGACGCGGTGACCCGACTGATCATCGGCGATCACGCGGGATTGGAGAGCCGGCGGAGATTGACCCTGCTGTTGGAGATCGCCCAGGCGATTGACTCCTTTGATACCCCCGATCGGTTGCTCGAGAAGTTCGGCGAATTGGTGGTGCATCTGTTCCAACCGTCCTATTGCTTGCTCAAGCTCGACGGGGAGCAGTGGTGCCACGACAGCGACAGCACAGGAACCGCGCCCTCGGTTACCGACAACGACGTCCTCGAAAGAGTGGAACGCAATGGCGAGGCATATCTGCAAGAGCGAGGCGGACAACCATCTCGTCTCAGCGACGGCACGGATTCCGGCGAATCGATACGGATCAGATCGAGCTCTGCCATGGGGGCGCCGGTATTGGTGGGGGCCAATACCGTGGGGGTGCTCTATGTCGAACGGGGTCAGGCCGGTGGCGACATACTCACCGAAGAAGATTTGCTGCTGCTGATTGGGGTGGGGCGCCTGTTGAGTGCCGCCTTTGTCGGCGGGGATCGGTTCGCCCACCTGGCAGCAGAAAATCGGTTGTTGCGCTCGAGTCGGGCGAGTGCCAGTCCGCTGGTGGGCCAAAGTGGGGTGATGAAGGAGCTGCGGAAGACAGTGGAACAGCGCGTCGGCCCGGTCCGCTCGACCGTGCTGCTGATGGGTGCTACCGGCACCGGGAAGAGCGCGGTGGCCCAGGCAATCCATTTGGCCTCGCCACGCCGGAACGGGCCGTTTGTGAAGATCAACTGCGCCGCCATTCCCCAAGAACTGCTCGAAAGCGAGCTGTTCGGTCACGAACGGGGCGCTTTTAGCGGCGCGACCCAGCGCAAGATCGGCCAATTCGAAGTGGCCCATCACGGCACACTGCTGCTCGATGAAGTCGGCGAACTCGCCCCGTCGGCCCAGGCCAAACTGTTGGCTGTCATTCAGGACCGACAGCTGGTCCGAGTGGGCGGCGCCAAAACCGTCGACCTGGATGTGCGACTGATCGCCGCAAGCAATCGGGACTTGGAACAGGACGTGCAGGCCGGGCGTTTCCGCGCCGACCTGTTCTATCGTTTGAATGTGGTGCGCTTGGAGATTCCCCCCCTGTGTGAACGACCAGCCGATATCCCCGAGCTGGCGAGCCATTTTCTCGAGTTGGCCCAGCACGAAGTGGGCAAACGGGTCGACGGTATTTCAAACGAGGCGATGGCGGTGCTCAAGCGTCATGACTGGCCGGGAAATGCGCGCGAATTATCCAATTGCATCGAACGCGCGGTGATCTTTGCCGACGAGGGTCAACAGCTGCAGGTTCAACACCTGCCCTCCGATATTCGTCGTCCCGCGGCGAGCTCGCTTCAGCGAGAGGATCCGCCCCTCGATGAACGGGAGCTCATCATCTCCGCGCTGGAGCAGTCCGCCGGGAACAAACGGGAGGCCGCGCGCATTTTGGGTTGGTATCCGCAAAAGCTCTATAGTCGGCTCAAGCGCTACAACATCACTGTAGCAGGCACTATTCGATCCAAGGAGTAGCTGCTGATGTCCCGTGCGCAGATCGGTCGGTATGATTTGCTGTTTCCCCTGGGCCAGGGGGGAATGGCGACCGTGTTCGCCGGCCGACTGTCGGGAATGGCCGGATTCGAGAAGCTGGTGGCGATCAAGGTCATTCATCCCCATCTGGCAGACCAGCAAGCCTTTGTCGACATGTTTTTGGACGAGGCGCGAATCGCGGCGCGGATTCACCATCCCAACGTGGGTGAGATTCTGGATGTCGGTGAGGACGAGGGGTTGTACTACATGGTCGGGGAGCTGATCGCGGGTCAGCCGCTGAATGCGATTCTGGATCATTTATCCACCAAGAACGCGACCCTGCCCCACGGTCTCGCAGCCTACATCGCCGCCAAGGTCTGTCGGGGATTGCACGCGGCCCACCAGCTCACCGGCAAGGACGGCGGTTCACTCAACCTGATCCATCGGGATGTGACGCCGCAGAACATTCTCATTTCCTACGATGGAGCGGTCAAGTTGATCGACTTTGGCGTTGCCTTTGCCCGCGATCGGTTGACCCGGAGCGAAACTGGTGCGCTCAAGGGAAAGGTGGGTTTCATGTCCCCGGAACAGTTTCGCGGCGAACCCCTCGACCGGCGCAGTGACCTGTTTTCCGTCGGGGTGGTGCTGTACCTCATGTTGACGGGACGACATCCGTTCGAAGGGACCGCCGATGCGGTGCGCATGCAGAAAATACTGAGTGGTTCTACACCTGCACCTCGGAGTTTCGATTCCCGGATCGATCCGGTGGTGGAGCAGACCGTGCTCACCGCGCTGGCCAATCGCCGCGAAGATCGATTCGCCACCACTGAGAAGATGGCCGAGTCATTGGACGCCTTCCTGCTCTCTCGGGCCGCTGAAACCGGCAGTGGCGCACTGGCTGCGTTCATGCAACGATGGTTCCGCAGCGCCCTTACCAGGCACAAGAAAAAGCTGCGCCAATACAAAAAAGGGGTCGGCGGCCCCGCATTGGAGCTGATCGCGGGCAATACCGTCGTCTCGGCCGACCAAGTGACCAGAACCGATGTCAGCAGGCCGGCGAGCACCGGTCTGAGGTCCCGCTTAACCGGTCGAACGGCGCGAATCGGTGGGAGCGGTCTGGTGGCGCTGATCGGCGTGCTGGTCATCGCAGTTACCCGCTTCGGATCGTCGGCGTCGCCGTCAGAACCGGCTGAACCAATCCCACGGGAAGCCGGACTGTTGGGGCAACGGGACAGCGGATCGCCAGCAGGTTCGGCGGAACCGAAGATGATTACGGTGCACGTGGATGTATCCCCTACCGACGCTCGCTTGGTGTTGGACGGCGAGCGGCTGGCGCCGAACACAACTCGGTTTTCTCTGGCGATCAGCGAAACGCCCCACAAACTCGTCGTCAAGCGGGCAGGGTATGTCACCCTCACCAAGACCGTCGTCGCAAATGCGGATCAATCAATATCGATTGTGCTGGATCGGGACAAGAACACCGGTGTCAAAAAACGGGGTCGGAAGATCTACCCCAGAACAAAGAGCAAGCGGCCGGAATCTGATCTGCTGGCGAGCCCCTATCGACAATGAGAAGACTGGTATACATTTGGTGCGCTGAGTTGGTCTTCTGCTTCGGGTTGAGTCAGGGGTGGGCTCAAGAACCGGCAGACCAGCAGGAGGTCGAGCAGAGAGCCGACGGGTTCTTTCAGCGGGGCCGGGTGTTGTTCGAACAAGGGGACTATCTGGCCGCGGCCGAGGCTTTTGCCCTGGCCTATGAAACAGCCCCTCATCAAGCCGTATTGGCCAACCTCGCCTTGAGCTACGATCGAGCGGGGAGGGTGGCCGAGGCGGTGAGCGCCTACCGACAGTACTTGAAAGCACCGGTGGCCACGGGCAAAAACGAGCAGATGACCCAACGGTTGGCCGAGTTGGAAGCCAAGGTTGCCGATATCAGCCTCACCTGCGTCGGAGAGACCCCCTGTCAGGTGTCGGTCGACGGCATCTCCAAAGGGACAGCGCCGGTACAACTGGTACTGCTTCCCGGCAGGCGGCGTTTGTCCGCTCGCGTTGACGGGGAGGTGGTCTTCCAGAAAGAGGTCACCGTCAAAGCGGGCGAAGAGCGCGCGATCGCCATTACCCCCGAGCCGGCGCGAGCAACGCCACCGTCAACTGTCCAACCACCGCCACCGGTGGACCGGTCGACCGATGGCGAGGGGCCGAGAACCCGGGAGCATGCCCCCTACCGATTGGGAGTACCGTTTTGGCTTTTGGCCGGTGCGGCTGTCGTGGCCGGCGGTGGGATTGCCGTCTTCGGTGTAAAAGCGCTCGACGCGCAGGACCAGTACGAGCAATCCGATTATCGGGATCCCGCTGCCAAAGAGGATGGCGAGCGATACAAGTTACTGACCAACGTCATGATCGGGGTGACCGCGTCGGCAGCGACCGCCGCCTTGGCGGTTGCCATCTGGGGCCGTTCCCAAAAAAGCGAGCGTCAAGTGGTGCTTGTTCCCGGCCCTGCGGGAAGTCTCGATTTAGTGGTGCGGTTTTGAGGAGCCCATGACACAACACATTTCCATCGTCGAAGGGGATATTACCACGGCAACAGTCGATGCAATCGTCAACGCAGCCAATCCGCTGATGTTGGGTGGTGGCGGGGTAGACGGGGCGATTCATCGCGCCGCAGGTGCCAAACTGCTCGAGGCGTGCCGCCGGGTCAAGGCGGTAAACGGTATCCGCTGCCCGGTGGGTGAAGCGAGGATTACCCCGGCCGGCGATCTGGCCGCGCGGTATGTCATTCACACCGTGGGCCCCAGGTATGGGACCGATCCCCAACCGTCCGATTTGCTGGCCGCGGCCCATCGCGCTTCGCTAACCCTGGCCCTTGAAAACGATTGCCGTTCAATCGCTTTCCCGGCCATCTCCTGCGGCGCTTACCGCTTCCCGCCAAAGGAGGCGGCCCGCATCTCAATTGCAGTCTGCCGACGAACCGAATTCGCCGACCTCGCAATTGTGTTCTATCTCTTTGATCACAGCATGGTGGAGATTTGGCAAGCGGCGATGGCTGAAACCCAGTTGAACCTACCCTTCTAGTGCCGCGACCCACTTGTAACGCCGGGTTACTAGCGAGGCATCATCGGCGAGATCAAGGAACGACGACGAAGGACTGGCTGCCGCCAATTCAAGGAGGAGTGACACAGATATCGTCGTTGAGGGCCGCTAGTAACCGGCTTTATAGGTGGGTCACGGCACTAACCTGGCCCGGGTGCCATCCCACTGGTACACTACGCTTATAGATGAAGTTCATCCTCAACGAGCAGCTCATCGAAGCGCCCGGACCGGTCGGAATGGCGGCGCTGGATTTCATTCGCTCACAGTGTCAGCTGAAATGCACCAAGGAGGGCTGTCGGGAGGGAGACTGCGGGGCATGCACCGTGCTCGTGGGACGGTTGGTCGGACCGGATCTGGTGACCTATCAAGCGGTGAACAGTTGCCTCTTGCCCTTGGGCGAACTCGAGGGCGGTCACCTGGTGACCCTCGAAGGGCTCAACCAGACCGAGCTCACCCCGCCTCAACGGGCCATCGTCGAGCAGGGGGCGGCCCAGTGCGGCTACTGCACCCCGGGAATCGTCGTCGCCTTGACCGGCTATCTGCTCAGCACCGATGAACTCAGTCGAGCGGGGGTGACCAACGCCATCGCCGGTAACATCTGCCGTTGCACCGGATACGAGGCGCTCCAAAGGGCCGCATCCCTGCTGATCGACGGCAGCGAAGCGCTCGCACCCCAGGGCATTCCCCGGTTGACCCAGTTGATCGATCACAACGTTGTGCCGCTCTATTTTGCTCGAATCTCCTGTCACTTGGCCCGATTGTCCTCCCTCTCTACCAAATCCCGCGAACCGGGCCGGCCGATGGTGATCGGCGGCGGTACTGATGTGATGGTGCAGCAACCCGCGCAGCTGCGCTCTGTCACGCCCCGGTTTCTCGGGCGAGAGGGGCTGGACCGGATTGACCTGTGTGGTGATACTCTGCAGATCGGCGTCGGGGTAACCTACAACGCCCTGGCCGCCTCGCCGGAAGTGCGCCGGGTTGTCCCTCGTATCGAAGCGTATGCCGCCTTGTGGGCCAGCGACCAGATCCGCAACCGGGCCACTGTGGGCGGCAATATCGTCAACGGGTCACCGATCGGCGACCTGACGATCCTGTTGTTGGCGCTTCACGCTCGGCTGCAAATCAGCGATGGTCGCACCACCCGATCGCTTCCCCTGGATCAGCTGTTTAAGGGCTACAAATCACTGGACCTCCGACCAACAGAGATCATCGAGCGAATCGATGTTCCCCTCCCCAGTGACCCCTCTCGATTCAATTTCGAGAAAGTGAGCAAGCGAACCCACCTGGATATCGCCAGCGTCAACAGCGCGATGACCGTGACGCTGGTAGACGGAGTGATCTCTGATGGGCGTCTCTCAGCCGGTGGGGTCGCGCCGGTGCCGATGGTGTTGCACCGCGCGTCGGCCGCGATGGTGGGTCGCTCCGCCTGTTGGGAGACGGCGGATGCTGTTTGTGCCGCAGCGGATCGGGAGATTTCGCCGATCAGCGATATTCGCGGGTCGGCCGCCTACAAACGGGTGTTGCTCCAACAGCTCGTCAGGGCTCATTTTCATGAGCTGTTTCAGCTCGAAGGGAGCCCCTGATGCAACCCGATGCGGTATTTCACGTTAGGGGGAGCCAGTTCATCGACGATCTGCCCGAACCGCCGGGATTGCTCCATGGGGCGGTGGCCGGCTCGACGATGAGCTGCGGCCGGCTCGAGGGGGTCGACACCGGTCGGGCCGCTGCCGCCGAGGGGGTACTGGCAGTGCTCACAGCAGAGCAACTCGACGGCCCCAATCAAATCGGTTCGATGGTGCCGGACGAACCCCTGCTGGCCCGCGACGAGGTGCATTACCTGGGGCAGCCTCTGGCGCTGGTCGTGGCCCGAACAGCGACCCAGGCGTGGGCCGCAGCCCGGCAGGTGGAGGCGGAGATTGTCCCGAGTATTCCCGTTTTCGATCCCCGCCGCGCCGCCGAACTGGGTCGGTTGATCGTCCCGCCGCGCACGGTGAGCGCCGGCGATGTGGAGAAAGGCTTTGCCCAGAGCGATCGGGTGTTGAGCGGTACGGTGACCAGCGGTGCGCAGGAGCACCTCTACTTGGAGACCCAAGCCGCGATGGCCCTGCCCCTGGACCGGGGGAGAATCAAGCTCTACTCGGCGACGCAGGCACCCAGCGCGGTACAGCGCACGGTGGCACAAGTGCTGCAACTGCCCATGCACCACGTAGAAGTGGAGGTGGCCCGCTTGGGCGGCGGCTTCGGCGGCAAGGAGGATCAGGCCACCCCGTATGCGGTGATGGCCGCCTGGGCTGCGCTGCACTGTCTCCGTCCGGTAAAGATTGTCCTGCCCCGACAAACGGATCTGCAATTGACCGGCAAACGCCATCCCTATGTGACGGATTACACCATCGGCATCAGTCGGGCGGGTCGCATTTTGGCCCTACAATTGACCTTCTATCAAAACAGTGGGGCCGCAGCAGATTTATCCCCGGCCATCATGGAGCGCAGCCTGTTTCACGGTACGAGCGCCTACGCCATACCCCATGTCCGAATTACCGGATATTCCTGCCGCACCAATTTGCCCCCGTTTACCGCATTTCGCGGATTCGGCGCCCCCCAGGCGGTGCTGGCCGTGGAGGCAGCGATCGACCACGCCGCACATCACCTGCAGTTGCCGCGGGAACAGCTACAACGACAAAACCTCCTCCAGGAAGGGGACAGACTGCCGTTTGGCATGAGGGTCGAGAGGTGCCGCGCCCGGCGCTGTTTCGATGAGGTGATCGGGCGAAGTGGTTTCGATGAATTGAAGCGCGAGATCGAGTCGTACAACACCGTCCATCCGCTGACCAAGAAAGGGCTGGCGATCACGCCGATTTGCTTTGGTATCTCGTTCACCAACACCCTGCTCAATCAGGCCGGTGCCTTGGTGCACGTTTACCAGGACGGGTCGGTGAGCGTGAACACCGGCGCAGTGGAGATGGGCCAGGGGGTGCTCGGCAAGATCTGTGGGATCGCTGCCCGACAGCTGGGAATCGATCGGTCGTTGGTTCACATCGAGCCCACCAGCACCGCCAAAGTGGCCAACACCAGCCCCACCGCGGCGAGCAGCGGCGCTGATCTCAACGGACGGGCCACCCAGCTGGCCTGTGACCAGATCCGATCCCGGTTGGCAGACGTGGCCGCCCGGTCGTTGAGCTGCAATGCAAGCGAGATCATTTTTGCCGGTAATGGTGCCCGACAAAAGGGCACCGAGGCACAGCTTCCCTGGACAGACCTTGTCCGCACGGCCTACAGTGGACGCACCAACCTCACGGCCCAGGCGCATTATGCCACACCCCGGCTTCACTACGACAAAACCATCGAGCAGGGACGCCCGTTTGCCTACCATGTGTACGGAGCAGCGGTGAGCCAAGTGACCCTGGACTGCCTGCGAGGCCGCTACACCATCGACAAGGTGTGGATCGTTCACGACGGCGGCGACAGCCTCGACCCGTTGGCGGACCTGGGCCAAGTCGAAGGGGGGCTGCTCCAGGGCATCGGTTGGCTGACCTGCGAAGAGGTGGTCTACGACGCTGACGGCCGGCTGTACACGGACTCCCTCTCCACCTACAAAGTGCCCGATCTCCACTTCGCCCCCCGGACCGAAGTTCACTTTCTGGCGGACGCGTCGAACCCGGAAGTGGTGTTCAACTCCAAGGGGATTGGTGAACCTCCGTTTCTCTACGGCAGCGGCAGCTATTTTGCGTTGCTCGATGCTATCCGCGCGTTTCGCCGGGACGCCCGGATAGCCTATCGGACGCCGCTGACCCCGGAACAGGTGCTGCTGACGCTCTGCGAACAGGTGCACTCCTGAAATTCAACTATGACAAGGCCGCGGTGGCCCAGGGGATCGCAATCTACGCGAGCGGTGATTTGGTGGCTGCGCTGATTCTGGGCCAATTCAGTTGGCTGCGCCTGGCCGGGATGATGGTGGTCGGTGGTACGATTTACGCCCTGGAAGTTCCCCACTACTTTCGCTGGATCGACAAAACGGTGACCACCGAGGTTCCCCTTCACCGGGCCCTGGCTCGAACCGGGCTGGCACTGCTCTACTTCAATCCCCTGTGGATCGCCCGACACCTGGCATTCATCGCGCTGGTATCGGGCCGGTTCGGGGTGATAGACTGGCAGCTGATGCGCCTCGGTGCGCTCTCCTGGGCGGTGAACATTCCCCTCGCCATAGTCGCCAACTATTTCATCCAGGTAAAACTATCGCTCCACTGGCGGTTCGCTGCCAGCGCCGTATTTTCGGCGTTGATGGCGATCTATTATGCTTGTAGTGAGGTGTTGTTCAGGGGCTGAGCAGCCGGTATAAACAACACATGAACAATTCAAGCGTTATTGACTGGTTGCTGGAAGAAGAGAACCCGTCCCTGCGCTACCGCACCTTGACCGAGCTGCTGGACGAAAACCCGCAGAAAAGATCATTGGCGCCGGTGCGGGCCGCAATTGCCCGGAGTCCGGCGGTGACAGCCATTGTGGACAAGATGCATCCCGAGGGGTATTGGCTGCAGACAAATCCGCGGAACGGGGAGGTTACCGGCGACGGAGTGGCCTACGGTGCGTTCGCCACCACCCACTTCTGTCTGGCCTACCTGGCCGAGCTCGGCCTGACCCGCGACCATCCTGCGGTAGCCCTGGCGGCCGATCGGTATTTGAATCTACAGGCCGAGGATGGGGACTTTTGGAATCACTACTCCTGTCTCTTCGGATTGAACATCCGCACCTTCATCATGCTGGGGTACCGCGAGGATCCCCGCGTCCAAAAGACGATTGAGTTGATGTTGCGTACCGAGCGGTCCGACGGGGGATATCTGTGCGATATGCACGAGGGCAAGTACAAAACCAAGCCGACCAAGAGCTGCATTCGCGGCGCGGTCAAGGCCCTGCTGGCTTTCTCCGAGCTGCCGGAGCTGTGGGATCACCCCCGCTGCGAACAACTGGTGGAGTACTTCATGCGGCGAGAGGGCCTCTATCGGATGGACAAGCCCCAACTGCCCGTGCACAAGGACATGGTCAGTGTCTATTTTCCGATCACCTGGCGGGCCAGTCTCGTCGAGCTGCTCCTCGCCATGAGCCGCATGGGCTTGGGCAGGCGAAGAAAACTCAGTCGAGCCTGGCAGGTGTTGAACGAAAAAAAGGACCCATCCGGCCGGTACATCCTCGATTGGAATCCCGTACAGGCCCCCTTGAAACCGGGCAAGCGGGGAGCACCCAACAAATGGATCACCTTTTATGCCCTGCTGGCGTTGAAGCTTCGAAAGGAGGGGTAGGCGTGTTGGTGCGGAACACAGCGGAGTCGCCGGGGTGTCAGGATACCTCCGGCAGATTGGGCCAGTAGCGACGGGGCATGTGGTTCAGTTGTAGCTTGGGATTTCGGCGTTCCTGAATGTTGACCGCTTCGAAGTAGCGCTGCCAGAGGTGACAGGTCTTCGCGTCCTGGAGATCGGTCTGGCTGGGCATCGCTTGTCTGATGTCGCCTCGTATTCTCATCTCTCGGGTCTGCTCGGTATCGTAGAACAGGCCGTAATCCCGCCGGGTGTCGTAAATGATCCACTGTTGGTTGGCGTAGCGGCGTTCGAAATGCTGTTGTATCAGCGGCAGGATATCGAACCTGGGGGTGATGAGGGAGAGATAGCGGTTCGGCGCGATTTGGCTGAACCGGACGAATCCCTTCATCTTGTGGGCTTCGAACTGGATCTTTTCGGCCCATTTCTCGATGGTCAGCCCGGCGGTGATGTCCGGGGTGTGGGGCATCGGGCGTTTGGAGGGTACGGTCTGGCGAATGAAGCGGTAGATCGCGGTCTGAATCGCCGGAGCGTGGGTGTGAAAGGCCAGCCAAATCTGCTCTCGGCGTTGGTGGGTGCAGTGGCAGCAGACCGTGCGCCAAACCCTTCCTGCCTTGTTCGGGTCGGTGCTGATCTCCTGGCGCCGCTCGAACAGGCCCTGCTGTAGGTGCTCGGTGGAACGAATCTCAGCGGGGTCGATCCGCGTGGCGTAAGCTTCGAAAATCGCGGTGAGCAACCCGTCGAAACTGCCGTCTGTGACCCAGACGTCGCTCCAGTCCCGTTTCGGCGAGGGGGACGACGAGCCGGCCGGCAGACCGGCGACAATCGATGGCCTCACCAGTCGGTTCGGCATCCCCGGGCAGCAGAGGTACGGTTCGGCTCGCTTGAGCACCACCCCGATCGGTTTGAGATGTTCG
>JANQET010000510.1 GCA_028278265.1 Myxococcota bacterium | reverse complement strand
GGACTCGGACAGCGATTCCGATACCGACTCGGACAGCGACTCAGACTCCGACTCGGACAGCGATTCCGACTCCGTCTCGGACAGCGACTCAGACTCCGACTCAGACTCCGACTCGGACAGCGATTCCGACTCCGATTCGGACACGGACAACGCCGATCCCCCGTTTATCGTGCTGAAGGGCACTATTCGCGATCACCACCCGATGCACGAAGACTTCGAGACCCAGTGGCCCGATGATCAGTTCGGCCACGATCCGGGAATCGTCGAGAAGATGCTCGACGCCGATTTCAAGCCGGTCTACAAAGGGACGAACTCGTGGTCGACCACCGGCGCCGACAATTTCTACTCGTGGTATCACGACGTGCCGGACGTCAACCTCAAGACAGAGTTCGAAATCACCCTCGAAAATGACGGGAACGGCCTTTACTCTTACAGCAACCAGGCCTTCTTCCCCATCGATGACCAGCTGTTCGGCAACGAAGGGTATCCCCACAACTATCATTTTACCTACGAGATCAATACCGAGTTCACCTATGACGGCGGCGAGGTGTTCAGCTTCACCGGTGATGACGATCTATTTGTATTCATCAACAGCCGGCTCGCCATCGATTTGGGCGGTGTGCACCTGCCCATGGCCGGAGAGGTCGATTTGGACGAGAAAGCCGATGAGTTAGAGATCGAAAAGGGAAAATCCTATCGACTGGACTTCTTCTTTGCCGAGCGCCATTTCGAGCTATCCACTTTTGCCATCGAAACGACCATCGAAGACCTGATTATTATCGAATAACCAACCACAGCAGCCAGCCGACAATCGAACCGGCCGGGGCGGCAGTGCGGCAGCCGCAACCGCTGTCCGAACGATCACCGCCATCGTCATCGTCATCATCATCATCGTCGTCATCATCAGTGCTGTCATCGTCGTCATCGCTGCTGTCATCGTCATCATCGCTGGCATCGTCGTCATCATCGCTGCTGTCGTCGTCATCATCACCGTCGGCCGCCGTAACGTCGATGGTGAACTTCTGCTCGACAGGGGTATCGACGAGACCGTCGGTGACGGTCAACACGATTTCGTGCTCTCCCTCGTCCTGCTCGTCAGGTGTGCCTTTGAGCAAGGCGGTGCCGTCCTCATTGTCGGTCAGGGATAACCAACCGGGCAACTCGTCTCCGTCGAATTCGAGCTCATCGCCATCCGGATCGGTGGCTTCGATATCATACTCGTATTTCTCGCCCACTTGGGCATCGGTCTCCCCAACGGAGGTGAATTCGGGTACCCCATTGGCCGCAATGGCAAATACCTCATCGCTTTCGTCGATCACTTCCTCGTCGTCCACGCAGGTGATCCGAACGGTGAAATCGTCCCCTGCGGCAAAATCATCGGAGATAGCCCATTCGAATGCCCCGTCGTTCTCTTCATCATCTGCCAGAACCCGCTCCACGTCCCCGTCCCTGAGCAACTCGATGCGAACCGCGGTGTCAAAGCTGGCCTCCCATTGGATGTCATGGGTAAAGCCCTGGCGCCAGGTTTCGCCGCCGTTCGGTTGGGCCACGGTGACGGTGGGCCGGGCCATCAATTCGCTCTCGTGGGGTCGGATGCCATAACCGGTGACCGTGACGTAAATCGCCCCTTTCTGCTCGGGCAGGACAGTGAACGTCGCCTCACCGTTTTCAGTGGTCTTGACCTGATGAACGTTGACCTCCGGACCGTAGAGACACACGGTGGCCCCGTCGTACCCGGTTTTGACGGTCACGTCCGTTTCGGTTTCGGGCAAAACGGCATCGGGATGTTCGACCTCCAACTCGAGCGGTTGGGGCAATTGGACATACGCTTCGGGATCGCCGAAGAGATGGTAGACGCGGGCGTGATACTCCGAGGTCGATGAGGTGCCGAACTGCTGATAGAGGTACAGCCGGCCGAAGTCGAACATCGCGCCCAGACGCTTGCCCTCACCTTCTACCCCGATGGTCGCCGCGGGCAAATCCTGCGTCCAATCCGGATCGACCGAATCGTTGTGCCACTGCCGCCAATCCTCGAACAGCCCCATGAAAATCCCCTGGGCGAGCCAGTCGTTGGGCCCGGAAGAGGTGACCTTGGTCGCTCCGATAAACGCGTAGGCGCCGCCGTTGTCGTGGGCCATCCAGGCTTTGATGAAATTGTTATCCTTGTGATAAGAACCGCTGAGGCAGTTGTTGGAGAGCACGAGAGGCCGATTTTTGCCATTGTTCAACTCGCGGACATAGCCGCTGTGATAATTGGGATCGCCCCACCCCTTGGAGTAGCCGTGATCCCGGTGCTGGAGAATGGAGAGGCCGCTGTTCACCGCATCGTCGATGCGCTGTTTTGCCGCGGAGTTGCTGATGAACCGGTCGTAGACCCGATCGCCGATGTATTGGTCGCTACCGGTCGCCCCGCGCCAGAGAATCGCCCAATTTTGCGTGTTCCACCGACCGTTCGAATTGATCCCGTTGGGATTGACCATGGCGTGGGTGACGTCGTAGTCGATGCCGCCGGGATCAGCTTCGAAGTAAGTGATAATGGAGTCCGCAGTGGCACAGAACAGCCGATCGGCGACATTGTGGGCATTGTCCTCCCCATCCTGGATCTGTCCGGCGATCATCACCTTTTGGTAGACATCATCGGTGGGCGGCGTGCGATCGTGGTCCAGCAGTTTTTCCAGCATGCTGCTCAGCTGATCGTTGTTCGACGCGGGTAGCCGAGCCACGAACAGATCGGGCAGGAAGTCATGGGAAGTGCGCAGGGCATAGGCCAGATCCGATGGATCATCATCGTAATAGGCCGAGGCCACGCCGCTCTCCCGGTAGTGCATGCCCAAGATGAGCAGGTAGGTGGGGTATTCCGCTTCGGGCAATCCCCGCAGGTAACTGGTAATTTCGCTCGACGAGGGAGACCCGCCGCTGTCGATATCGCTGGTTTTGACCACGACGACCCGAAGCCCCTTGCGCATCTTCCAATCGATAAATTCAACCAACGTATCGTTATTGTCGAATTGATCATCCATCAACACCATGTACAGCGGTGGTTCGGTGTCGTCCTGAACCGGAGGGCGAGCACCGGCCAGATTGCGCACCATGGCCCGGTCGTAGACCGAGCTGGCCATTGGGCTCAAATCCGGTGCGGCAGAGGCCGAAGGGGTAAGAGAAACCGCGAGTTCCAAATCGTTGATCACTCGCAGGCGGCGCTGAGCGGCGTTGTACTGAATCGGCATGACCTCGATTTGCAGGATGCGGTGGTTGCGCATCCAGACTTCGGTCACCTCGGCGATCGGCGATGAAGGGACAAAGGCATCCACTCCATAGGCCGCGGGACTCAGCGTGAAGGGGGGAGGAGGATCATCCTCGGCGACAATCGGCTGAAAGGGCCACACCGGCGCCACCGAGCTCTCGGTCACCTGCGTGCGGGTCACCTCGACTGCGTAGTCCACATCGTGGGGCAGCTCCACAAAAATCGGCCTCCTCGGCAGGGAGGGATGTCCTTCCGGGCCGCGGTTGACCCACCCGGGCAGGCTGATCGCGCTGAATTTCTGATTGCCTTGCTCTCGCTCCTGATTGAGAAAGCCGGGCACGGTGAGCCGAACCGCGTACCCCTCGGCACCTGAAGTGAGGGGCTCGGTGGTGATGAGCGGATTGACGCCATGGGGTTCGGCATGGTCGAGAGAGGTCCATCCGTCGATCAAAGGGGTGACCGAGGTAGAGGCCCGGCGGGCAGCCCCCGACCTGCCCCCTGATCCTGCGCTACCGTGCGCCGGGTCGATGCCCGTATCCCCGCCGGTCCAAGACCAAACCATCGCGGCCAGACCGACAACCATCATACGCCGGGTAAATCTGTGACTCATCGGAACACCTCCTTATATAGGTGGCTTCTGGGTGAATATATATTTACCTGGTTGTATGTTGTATACTAATTCGAAAGGGACTTAAACCCCTGTGACCCAAAAATGTTCTTTTTTCGAACAAATCCGCGGAATTGTAAATAAATAGAGAAATTACTAATAAATACTGTAATAAATTCGATTATTTTTATTCAAAACCGGACAGATTTAATGAACATTGAACCAGTCGGCAATCGGAGAACCGGTCGGCAATCGGATTTCAGTGGCTTCCCGCCGGGGGCAACAATCGTGTAATTATGCACATTTTCCGTTGATACTGAACAAGAAGCAGCCGGCGTATCTATGGTTTGGAGGACATCGGACGGGGAATTTTCTTCAGCGACTCGAGCCCTCCCCCATTGAATACCGCTGAAAAGCCGATGCCCGTAAGCAATGACTTGGCGCGCTCACTGCGATTTCCGGACCGACAATAGACCACGATGGGCCGGTCTTGCTCGCCGAACTCGGACACCCGCTTTTCGATCCGATTGAGCGGAATATTGACCGCGCCGGGGTAGTGATCGGCCTTGAATTCCTTTGGGGTGCGCACGTCCACGATGAGCGCCCCCGGGGGCAACTCGGTAATCTCTGGTTCATACCCGCACCCCAGGTGCCAGAGGATGACCACCATCCCGATAAGCGCCCGTTTCGTGTTGTTGTGTATCCGCCTGGACATCTCGATAGTACCTTACACCTCGGGACGGTCGGACGCAAAGAGGCCGTCCCTTACCCATTCTTCTATTTCGCGGACCCAGATATGGGTCGAAATACTACAGGGTCAGCAAATAAGCGCCCATCCGAACAAATGGCGTTTTTGGTGCGATTTTCCCGACAATATCAGGTATTATGGGATTGATGAACTATATCAGCAGAGGTTAATACAAGCGCCAAACGTTTGCAGAACTGAATTTGATCTGTTTTCCAAATAATACTTCAGCAAAAAGACAAACATAAGGACAAAAATGAGACTGAATTTTCTACACCCGATGATGGCGTTGCTTTGGATTGTGGGTTCCTGCGCAGATGATGGTCCGGCTGACAATACCCTTCCTGACGGAGGCGTGGATACGGACGGTGCTGAATGCGCCGAAGGGGAGCTCACCTACGTGGAAGACGTTTCCCAGTGTGTGCCGGCCGCTACCGACTATAAACCCAGGGAAAACGGCTCGTTGAACGATACGTGGGAGGCGTGCATCTCCGACGATGGGCTCTATCACCAAATCGAGCCGAGCGTCTCCAGCATCTCTCGGGTCGAAGCGTATGAGACCATCAGCGGGATGTTGTGGGAGAACGACACCATCACCGCGCAACAGTTCATCGACGCCAGAATCCTGTTCGAAGAGGAGCAGGGACTCGGATCTCGGGTGGCCCGGCGATATGATGTCCACTACGCCTCTCCGCCCAACGGCAGTTGCGAAGACGAGGGCATTCCGGCGGCCTTTCCCGACTACTGCGTCGGCCCCGCCGTGCTCCAACCAATCGTCGTGGATGCCTTTGCCCAGGGGGCGCTGGGCAATGAACCGATCGTCAATGCGGCAAAAATCGCAGCGGCGCTCCAATGGTTTCTCTATGTTTCTTCTATCAAAGAGGCGACCACCTGCGCGGCCAAGGCCAAGGACTGCGACAGCAGTTGGGCCTACTACACCGGCGGAACGCCCCGGGACACCCCGATCGGTCTGGCGGCAGACATCGATTTCTGGGCACCCGAAACCCACGACCGGGGCTACGACGGGGTGTTGGCCGTGCGCTGCTGGCGCGATCTGGATTCATCCGAGCAAGCGCAGAACCAAACCCTGCAGGCCCTGGCCATCGACCAACTCGACCGGGCTCTGTTGCGGGGCATGGCCATTCTGATCCGCCAGCGCTTCGAGATGCTCAGCTGCTCCACCGGTGCCCATCAACGGGCCACCCTGGAATGGCTGCGCATCGTCGTGCCCCTGTTCGATCGGGAGACCAGGGAGCGGGATCCGGCGGTCGCCAATATGCTCCAGGCCGCCATCGCCAATCCGGCTGATCAAATTGATGTCGATACCATCGTGGCGAAAATCGACCTCACCTATCCCTGTCCGTAGCCGTTTGCCCGACCGTCCGAAATGTGTTGGTGTTGCCTCTGCGGCACTGGCCTGGTTTTTCCTGTGCTTGTCGTCCTTGCCGGCGCTTGCAGCAGAGGGGCCGGTCGTAGATGCCGGCGCCGGGTCCGAAGAGGAGGAACCGGTTCCGATCAATCCGCCGGCGCCGACCGATGATGAGTTGACGAACCTCCTGCCGGACGACGATCCGGCCTACGAAACGGTCGTCGTCGCCGATCGCCCCCCGACCCCGCGCCTGCCCGAGCACCGGGCGGGCAGTCGGGTGTCCCGCGAAGCGATCGAACGCCGCCTGCCCCGCTCCGCCCCGGACGCCCTCCGCTACGAGCCGGGGGTATTTGTCCAGCAGACCGCCCACAGCCAAGGATCCGCCTTCATCCGCGGGCTCACCGGCCAACAGACCCTGCTCATGTTCGACGGCATTCGACTGAACAACAGCACCTACCGCCAGGGGCCCAACCAGTACTTTTTCACCCTCGATTCTCAGACCATTCAATCGATTCAGGTGGTCCGCGGCGGCGCCTCGACGGCGTACGGCTCAGATGCGCTGGGCGGCGTGGTGATGGCCCTCCCGATCGACGCCCACTTGGCTGAGACGGGTCACCGTCAATTGGTCACCTGGGATCCCCATCTCATCCTTCGCGGCGCCACAGCGGACCATGCGTTGGGGGGACGGGCTCAGGCAAACGTGACCGTCGGGGAGTCGATGGCGTTTTTCGGCGGCGCCGGCGGACGTCACGTGGGACTGCTCGAGAGCGGCGGTCCGATCCACAATCCCTCGGACGGGGAGCTGCCCAGGGTACCGCGCTTCAAGGGGGACAACCGAACCCAATGGGGCACCGGTTTCGATGAATTCACTGCAGACGGTCGGTTGGTCTACAAATGGGGAGAGGACCACTACCTGACCCTGGCCGCATACACCTACCGGCAGTTCGACGCCCCCCGGACCGACCAGTGCCCTGCCGCGTACGCGCCTCACGATGAGTGCCTGACCTACGACAACCAACATCGGACACTGGTCTACGCCGCCTGGGAGGCGCTGCCCCAAATGCCGATGCTCAAGAGTTTCCGGGCGACCGTGTCGTGGCAAAACCAACTCGAACGGCGAACCCTGCGTCGCCCTTCGGCAGCGGTGGAGAACATCGGCCGGGATCGGGTCAACACCCTGGGCGCGACCCTCCAGGCCCGAACCGCCCGGGCCCAACCCGCGTTCTGGTTGACCCTGGAGATGAGCTACGGCGCGGATTCCTATCATGATTTCATCGATTCCGCGGCCTGGATCTCCTTTACCGATATCGATTATTCTCGAGAATTGTCCAGGGGGCAGTACGTCAACGGCTCCACCTACCTATACGGTGGTGCATTCGCCGAGGGAACGGCCGGACTGTTCAGCTGGCTCCGCGTGCGCGGCGGGGGCCGTCTATCGTGGATCGTCGCCGACGCTCCCCCGGTCGACGCAGCCGGCTCCGCTGCAATTGCCAAGCACTGGTTTCCCGCGGTGGGCAATATCGGTCTCGAGACCCGA
>JANQET010000496.1 GCA_028278265.1 Myxococcota bacterium | reverse complement strand
GATGAAATCAAACGGACTCTTGAACGCGCAGTGGGCGATCGGGCTCGTCATCGTGGCCGCAGTCTTCTGCGCGGTCCTGGCGATCTTCTCGGGCGACCGCTTCGGCGAGAAAGGCGTTGGGCTGAATCAGGAGTTTCAATCCGACATGGACCGGCTCCGCCGTACCGATCCCGCACTGATTCGGTACGAAGAAGCGGACACGCGGATCGATACGGGTTTCTCCTGGGCTCGCTCGATTGCCGCTGTATTTATGGTTTGGAGTGCTAAGAAAGGCAGAACAGGAGCACCCCTTCACCGGTCACCTCAATCGCATTGAGGGAGCGATCAAAGGGCCCCCCGTGAGCAGCGCGGGGGAGCAGGCGACCGAACCAACCGACCAATCCGCCGGCGGGAATGACCGCCCCCCGATCAGGCGTAATTTCCAACGACTGCGGTGTGATTGCCGTTTGCAGGACAATCGCCCCCCGACCGTGAAAATGGACCACCTGCTCGTTCCCACCGGGGGTTTTCCCATTTTCGAAACTGATCTGGGAATCAAAGGCAAAGACAAGATCTTCTCGAATGTAAGCCACGTCATCGTTGAGGGAAATCGCAGTAAACATGGCCCCCCGGGGATGAAACCCCAACCGGCCGGTGCCCTCGATTTCAAAGATCGGTTTTTTGTCGTCGCCGAGAAGGCTGTCGAGGGTTTGGCCCCGTTGACGGCGGCGCGCCGGTTTGTAGGCCAGACCGGTGGAGCTGCAGAAGTGCAACCCCTCGAGGCGCGCGTATCCCCGATCGACCACATCCATCATCAGATAGCCGTTGCTGCCGACGAGGAAACGACTGGACAACGGTTCGATGAGCCGTGTCCGATCGGCCAAATCCGCAATCGGTGTCGGCTCGAATACGTGTTGTTCGGAGCGGCCGACGGTCAAGGGAGCCCCCACGCTCAATGAGTGGATACCACCCCCTCGTTCGCCCAGTCTCTCTTGCCCCGGCGCAGATACCAGCGTCGGACGTTCGTTCATCGTCGTGGCATCCCCGGTCTCGAGGGTCGCTGATTCGTCGGTCAATGCTTGGCTGATCGTGTCTGCCATCCGCGGGGCCAGGTGGTCGATCCGGGCCTTTTTAAACGCTTCCGACGCCCCGGCGTAGTCCCCTCTACGCTGATAGGTAAAGCCCAGGTAGCCAAGTGCTTTCCGGTAGTCCGGTTCCAACTGCGTCGCCTGTACCAGCTGTTCCTCAGCCTCTTCGGTCAATCCGACCTTGAGAAAAACAATTGCGATGTTGAGCCGCAGAACCGCGTCGTCGGGATGGGCATCGATGAGCCGCCGATACACCGACAACGCCCGCGTATGGAGCCCCAGTTTGAAGAAGGCAATGGCCAGCGCGGACTGTTCGAGGTAGTCGTCTATTCGTTCGCCAAAATTGTGCCGCACGACCTGCTTTGCATCTTCGACGCGATCCTCGACGAGGCATCGCTTGAGCCGGGCCAACTGAACGATAATCTCCTCGACCAGTGCAGACCAGCTCTGGGGATCGTCCAATTCAATTCTTGTATGGGTGGACATCACCATCGAACACTATGGCCAAAGGAATATTGCGAAAGGGGGGACTCGAACCCCCACACCCTTGCGGGCACAGGCACCTGAAGCCTGCGCGTCTACCAATTCCGCCACTTTCGCGCGGGCAGTTTGATCAACACCATATCAACGGTCGTGTCAAGCCGTCTTGTCTGATTCATTGTCTTTCGTGTTCGGTTTTTTGGGTTGATCGGTTTCGTCCTGGTCTTTCTGCTTGGCTTTGACCGTTGTTTTGCGAGCGGCGGCCGATTGGGTGCCTTTGACCTCCTCCTTGTTCTTAGTCTGGTTATCGTCAGCTTTTTTCTTGCCCTCTTCCGACGGTTTCCCCTTGGCCGGCGCTTTGGGCTTGACCCCTTGGACCTTAGCCTTGGCCGACTTTGAGGCAGCCGTTGTCGGTACCTTTCCCCTGATCTTCTGTTTCTGATCCTTGTCCCCGACCTCGCTTCCGGTCGGTTGTGCGGATCCTGTCGCCGACCCCTTACGCTTTGCCGCGCTCTTACCCTTCACCGCTCCGACAGAAGTCGATGTTCCACTGAGCTTCGCTTTGAGCTTCTCCTTGGGAATCTCCTTGAGCGCGGCCTTCACTCTCTGCTTCACCCTCGCTTTGATGCGCTCCTGTTTTTCCGAATCCGGCTTGGCTTCAGCGGCTTTTGGGGGCGCCTTTTTCTTGGGTGACACTGCCTCCGATTTCGGCCGAGGCGCGACCTTCTTCTCTTTGGATTCGTCCGACTCTCCGGGCTCGTCGGTCTTTTTGTCTTTCGGTTCTGGTTTATCCTTGGCGTCGGTCTCTGCTTTGTCCAGCTTCGCTGGTGGCTGTTTTGCTTGGGACAGGCCCGGTTGATCTTCTGCCGCGGCTTCAGCCGACTGCTTGGAGTTGGCCTCTTCGGAAGTCGTCGTCGGGTCTTTCGGCACCGAGCTCACCCGTTGATCCTCATCTACACGAATCGGCTGATCCTCTTCGGGAAACGCTTCGGCAAACTCATCGTCGATTTCAGTGAGGATCGCTTCGACATTGAGATTCCTCAATTGTGCCGATTGCTCAGCCGGCCGACTCGGTCGTTTGGTCTGCTCGATGATCTTTTCCGCCGCGTCATTTCTCTTGTCACTCCCCCCCTTGCCCGCTCGCTCCTTGCGCAACAGCCCGGCGACCACGCGGAGATTCTTCTTCCTTATTTCGAGGGATCGACGTTGGCGTTCACAGGTTTCCCGCAGGGCTTCCCGCTCTTCGGCCAGCTCGGCAATGAGCGATTCCTGCTCGGTCAGCGCCCGCTTGAAATCCACATCCCGCCCCTCCTGTTCCGGAGCACTGGCACTGGCAGCGACCTGCGCCTGGAGACGCACGATCTCATCGCGAAGCTCCCACACCTCACCCTGACGGGCTTCGTACTGAAAGGTCACATTGCGCAGCTCGGTTTCCAAATCGTCTTTGACCTTGATCAACTCGGAATTCATTTCATCGTTCAGGGCGTTCACCCGTTCTTTCAACGAAGTATTCTCCGCATCCTGATCAATGATCACTCGCCTCAGTTTCTCCATTTCGGTGTCGCGATTCGAGGTCGGATCGAAATCGGGCTGATCGACCGTCTGCGCCGGATAGCTCGCCGGGTGCTGCGTCAAATTGGAGACCGCGAGCGACAGATCGTTTTCGATTTGATCGATCCCCGCAGCGGGAATATTGGACGGTGATCCGCCGGTGTCAGTGGCGGCGTCGGGTGGTCCCGGCATCTGCGACACGCGATAGAGCTCACCCTGCAATTGTTGTTGCGATTGATGCGCCTCGCGCAGAGACTCTCGCAGACTCTCAATCTCCGCGTCCTTGGCCTGCACGGTTTCATCCAGCCCCTCAGCCTCCTGCAAGGCCTGGCGCAGACGGACCAACTCAGCTTCCAAAGTCTGAGCCGAATCCCCCGCCTGTCTTGCCTCCTGCAGCGCTTCACGCAGCCGGGCCACCTCAGCCTCCATGGTCTGAGCCGAATCGCCCGCCTGGCTCGCCTCCTGCAATGCTTCGCGCAGCCGGGTCAACTCAGCTTGCTGGGCTTGTGTTGTGTCACCCTGCCGCGATGCTTCCTCAAGCTCCTTGCGCAACCGATCCAACTCCTCCTGTTGGGCTCGGGCCAACTCGGCCTGTTGGGCTTGTGTTGTGTCGCTCAACCGGGACGCTTCCTCGAGCTCCTTGCGCAGCCGGGCCAACTCCTCCTGTTGGGCCTGCACCTCGTCGCCCAGCTGCCGGGACTCCCGCAGAGCCTTTCTCAAACGGACAATCTCTGCGTCCTTGGTCGAGGAGGTTTCGCTGAGCTTTTTCTCCAATTCCTCGACGGCATCGTTGAGCTCGCCGAGTTGGCGCTGATGCTGCTCTGCCTCGCGCTCAGCCTGCTCGGCCCGTTCGGTCAGCACGTCGATTTGATGGCGTTGGCGCTTGATCGTATCGGCCCGTTCCCGGGCCAGGGTGGCAAATTCATCACCCGCCTGTTCGGCGTTCCGGCGGTGCTCGAACAGCGCTTTTTGCTCCCGATCCGCCCGCTCCACCTGGGTGCCCAGCTCTTCGAGATGACGTTCGTTCTTTTTGACCGTGGCCAGCAACTCCTCGACTTGGGTCTCCAGTTGGGCAGCGTAGGTCTCGATGCGCTCTTTTTTGTCCTGTTCCTCGAGCAGGCGTCGGTGTTCCTCGTCCAACCGGCGCTCGGCGCGTTCCCGTTCGTTGCCCAGCTGGGCCCGCAGCCGTTCCGCCTCTGCTTCGAGACTCTCCAGCTCGCCCAGGCGATCGCGCAGCTCTTTGAATTCGAGTTCTGTCCGACGGAGTTTCTCCCGCGATTGGAGCAGCTCCTGCCGTTGGCGGGAGGCCTCGTTGTGCAGGGCCTCGAGGTCGGTCTCCAAACCGGCGATCTGTTCCCGGGCGTCATCCAGCTCCCGCTGCTTGGTCTTCACATCGACCTGGCCCGCGCGCAGCGATTCGAGCACCCGTTCGAGCTCCTGCTCGGTCTCTTCCCGCTCCTTGGTCATGAACTGCTCGAGCCGCTCCGCTTCCTGGATGCGACGTTCGAGCCGGTGGTTGCGCACCTTGTTCTCGTGGATCACCTGCTCGTACTCGGCAACGGTGGCGGAGAGCTCCTGGTGCATCCCAAGGGCTTCTTTGAGCCGCTGCTCCTTGAGCGAGTTCTCCCGCAGAGCATCGGATTGCTTCTGCTCCAGCTCCAACGCGTGCTGTTTGAGCGATTGGACTTCCGAGCGACCGTTGAGAATCGTCTGCTCTAACGTGGCGATTTTCTTGGTCAGTTCCTGTCGTTTGGCGTTGCCGCTCTCGATGCGCTGCTCTCGCCGCTCGAGTTGCTGGTTCGCCTCGGCGAGATTTTGCTGGAGATCCCGCACCCGTTGCTCGACCTCGCGAATCTCGGTCTCGTGTTTGTGAGAGGCCTCTTCCTGCTCAGTCAGGGCAACGGTCAACCCCTGATGGGCTTCCCTTGCCTCTTTGAGTTGTTTCTCCCGTAATTCGTTGAGACGGCTCGCCTCGGCGAGGCGTTGCTCCAGCTGATCGATGGTCAGCTTCAGCTGATCCGCCTGGCTCAATTCCGTTTCCAACCGGGCGCGCTGCTGGGCGTATTGATCGAGCTCCCGCAGTCGAGATTGGCTCTCGGCTTTGGCGACCATCAGTTGATCTTTTATCGTTTCCAGATGTTCATCCACCCGATCGGTGAGAATATTGAAGGGCACTTGAACGATCGTATGTTCGAACACTTTTTGGTAGCGCTGGGAACACAACACCACAAAATGGCTCGGCACTTCCCCGTCCTTGGGCAACATTCGATCATCGAAATAAGGATCGTCCACCAGTTTATTGCGGCCCATCGGCGTGAGAATGGCCCCGTGTAGCGGACGCTGGGCAAAGAAGTTCACATGGGGAAAATGCCGCCGCATCATGCGCTCGATATCAAAGAACCCGGGCAGATCCTTGTGCTCGAACCGTTGTATCCAAGTGCTGTCCCGGTTGGGAATGATCAGCGCCACGACCCCGGAAACACTGACCAGGGCCCGCGCCGATTTCATAATTGAATCGAGATTTTCCGCGGAGGTCCGCTCGTTCGGAGCAAAACAGACGACCAGGTCGAAACGGGCCTTGGCCAAGGGCAAATTCTCGAGGGTGGCGGTGATCCGGACGATTCCCTTCTGGGTCGACCGATGATAATCGGGCACCGCGGACTGGACGACGAAAATCCGGCTCGCCTTTGCCGCAATCAACTGGGCGCCCTGCTCATCCGGAGGGAATAAATCGACCACATCTGCTTTTTCGGCAAACCGCTCTAAAAGCATGTAGGCCGGAATGTGCTCACCGATATTCATTTGGCATGAAATTTATAGTCTGATACTTGGTCGTTGTAAAAGAATTAGACCGTTACTTTTATGAAAAACAAAAAAAAAACGACGAACTCGTGGATGTGGGGGGGGGCATCCGGGGCGAGTCCGCCGTTCTATCCCGAGAGAATAAGCAATTCGCATACCAACTTCATAAACGGTGTTGCCGATTTTATATATTTAAGCCATACTACCTAAACAGTTCAAATGTTGAAAATTAAAATTGTTCATTCGGACACATTTAACACCCTCTGTTTTATGTCAACCAAACCACAAAAACGCTCGTTTTAATGGAAATCTATACCAGATTGGTCGCCAGTTGGTCATATCGAACACTCCGACGATTCAATCCCATATTTTTTTAGCGATTTAGACATGTTATCTGGAAAATAAACCGTTCGAATAATTTAACTTATACTAAAATAGTCCAATCTCCCGCGTGAAAACGGAATCGATGAAGCAGCGATACATTTTTAATCGCCAGCCGATTATATCAGGGTAAAAATACGAAAATATGAAAACGATCTTTCATTTATGAATTATACAATACTAATTATGAAAACACGGGGAACAGCTCTGCACAAAATAGCGAATCGGCGAAAAATCGGCGATAAGCGACACATCTGACACTATTTCGCCCGGCTTTACTGTTTTTAAAAGATATATCCGGCGCGAACGCCGAGTTGAAACCCGAGACCGAATCCCCCATCCACGTAGATGGCGACATGTCGATGGGGTTTGAATCTCGCACCGACCAGCAGATTGATCCAAGGTATGATCTTGGTCGGAATATCGTAAACCACACCATACTCTTCATCATCGCTGCACCAGGGGTCCTCATCCTCTTCGCCGTCGCAGGGATAGACCCCCTCTTCCTCATCACCATCCCCCTGTCTCGCCTCGTTGCGAATAATATCGCCGAACGGAATACCCAAGCCGATACCCGCGCCGTAGGTGATCGCAACCCAGTCGGTGATCGATGTACTCCAGATAAAATCGGCGGTGATCAGAATGCCCTGAAGATCGTTGGAGATGACCTCCCAACTGCCGCCGCTCTCGTCCGATCCCTTGAACGAAATCGGATCCTTCCACCCCAAGTTGACGTACCAGACCGCGGCGGTGATATCGAATCCACCTTTGCGGTAGGTGAACTCCGCCCCGCCGCCCACCGAGCTGATCAACGGCAGGCTGGATTCATACTCCGACGCGCGCTTGGCGTCCACGCCGAACATCTTGATGAACCACTCGGGAATCATGATCCAACGGAACCGACCGCCCACTGAGAAATAGGGCGTATTGGGATCTTCGAGACGACCGATGTCCTTTTCCTCTTCAGGGGCTTCGATCTCCGCTTTCTCGGTATCGGTCAAAAACGCCTGGTCCTCGTCCTCCGCTTCGGGCAGCGGTCCTTCCTCACTCGGGGTCTCCTCCGGCGTTTCATCATTGAGAAATGCTTCGTCGGCATCCTGGGGCGCGCCGCCGAGGGATGGGCCGGCCGACGCAACGATGGTGAACAGCATCACCCCGGCAAACAACAGTGTCGATAGGGTCAGTCTCATTGGCCTACTCCGATGATCGATGGGCTCGCCAGAACCGGTCTCCTGCGAGCTCTTAGCATTATGTCAAACTGTTTCGCAGTATAGGCCTCTCGGCCCGACGGCTCAACCGGATTCCACCGCTCCGCGCAAACTGGATGCCGCTGACCTGTTCAAAGGCGCTGATTGAAGGACACTGACGGGAAAAATGACAACTCGGAGAATCCGAGCCGCTCGGAGATGCGAGCTATTTGACGACCGGCTCTTTCTCCGGCGCCTTTTGGTCCACCCTGCGCAGCAGGTCACCGGATTCTTTTTTGATCTCCTTGAGCACGCCCTCGACCCGCGTGAGGTTCTGCCGCAGTTCATCCAAATCCTGTTGGGTAACCAGGTCGAACAGGGCGACCACGCTCTCCCGCTTGGACATCATCGAACTCGAAATCTTGATCGGAATAGACATCGCCTTCTCGATGACCACACCCATCTTTTCACTTTCCATGATTTTGCCGACTGTCGGCGACTGCATCAACGACATTCCCTTGGCGACAATTTTTTCCTTGATAAAATCAAGCATCTTATTTCAACCTTTTCGCTTTGTTTTCCTGGATAACCCGGTCCAGCTTGCTGGACCTTCCCAGTCCAGCTTACTGGACCTTCCCAGTCCGATTGGCCAGACCATCCCAGTCCAGCGGGCCGTTTTTATGTAGGGTCGCCTCGCTCGGTTGTCAATGGGTTTATCGGCATAAGTGCACACCGCACCTGGGACTGGCCCTGTGCCTATCGACAGAGAACCTGCTAGAACGGCAACGGCACCTGGGTGGGCTGATGCACCTGAAACACCCGGACATCCGCTTTTTCGAGCAGCTTGGTGAACGCCCCGTCGCCGGGCATGCCCAGCGCCACCTGGCGGGCTCCCAACTGTTTGACATAGGAGACCAATCCCGGGCGATCCTCTCCTTCCCCGAGGCGAAAGGCGGCGTCTGCCCAGGGCGGTGTAGACCGGCCGGGGCCCACATACGCTGTGGGATGATCTCTTTCACCGGCCCAGCGGGAACCGGTCCACAGGCGGACCAGGTGGAGCACCATCCCCTGACTAGGCCACTGCTGTTCCAAGCGGCGACAGAGGGGGATACCCTGGATTTGATGCGAGAGGCGCCGGAGCATCTCGAACACCGGACGGCAACAGCGCAGCTCGCTTTCCGCATCTCTCAGCGCCCAAGCCGCTTCGACGGCCGCACCGGGGGAGGCGCACACCAACACTGGTACTTGCCCACCTGTACGCATCGCCACCACCCACTCGACCAGTTTTGCACTGACTCGACGGGTTGACGGGGGTTTCGGTTCTGCCGGTTCTGTATCGAGCACCAACAGATCACACGGTTCCACCCGAGCGGCTGATCCGATTAGCGGCCGACTCAGTCGTACGCCACCGCAAAAGACGATCTTCCGATTCTTGAACGACACCTCGAGCTGTGACGTCCCCGGTCCCAATCCTGCGGGCAGCAGACGAATGTCCAGACGCCCCAACCTGATGCGCCGATCATAGCCCAGAGCCAACGCATCGAGCCCTCGTTCCTTGGCGCCGATTGCCGCGGCCAGCACCGGGGTGATCAGTATCCGGGTCCCCCGGCGGGGCAAGGAGCAGTTTTGATGGGGGATGAACAGCAACGCCGCCTTGCGCGCCAAGCCCGAACCGAGCGGCGTTCCGATCAGGTGAAACCCGTTGTCGAAACCAATCCCGCGGGGCCATCCGTCGAGCGTTTTCCGGGGAATCAAAGACGAGCCACCAGATTTCTCCATTCGTCCAAGCTAGGTAACTGGTCCAACCATGTCAAGCCACACCTGCGCCGGATCGTTTGACTTTTGTCATCAAATGAAAAACAATTCATCCTGGTGGATTGATTTGCGATCGCGGCAGTGATCCAGTCGCAGCCCTGTGCTAGGCGTGGTCTCGACCACGCGGATCGAGAGCTGGAACAGCGCCAAGGAAATAGTTCGGTGGAGCTCACCCCGAAAATCACCCTGAATTGGCTTCTATTGGGGCAAACGATTTTTATGATATTGGCCTGTGCAGTGAATCCCGAGCCATTCGAATGGGATACGGAAATCGATCCCCCGCCCGACGGGGGTGCCGACGGGGACGCCGATGGGGATATGGACGGCGATGCGGACGGGGACGCAGACAGCGACACCGATACGGATGCCGACACCGATGGGGATACGGACGCCGACGCGGACTCCGATTCGGATACGGATGGCCTCGCCGAGGGAGAGCTCGTTTGGGTCAAGCAAATAGGCGGCATCAAGGGCGATACGGGCTGGGACCTGCTCCCCTTCGAAGACGGTTCGATCCTGATGACCGGTTTTTTCGACGAAGAGGCGATCTTCGGTGCCGGCGAGGCCAATGAGACGATTCTCGTCTCCCAGGGGGGGACGGATGCATTCATCGCCAAGTATCGGCCGAACGGCAAACTGATCTTCGCCAGACAGGCCGGCGGCGTAAAGGGGGATGCCGGCCGCGGTGTCGCTGCACTGTCGGACGGCGGGTTCGTCATGGTGGGGGAGTTCTTCGAGAGAGCGATTTTCGGGGAAGGCGAGGCCAATGAGACCACACTGGAGGCGGCGGGCATCACCGATATGTACGTCGCCCGGTATGCCCCGGACGGAACCCTGATCTGGGCGACCCGGGGGGGCGGGGAGATGAGGGATGTGGCCCAACGGGTCGACCTTCTGGCCGATGGGACGATTCTCGTCGTCGGCGATTTCACCGAGACCGCCGTTTTCGGTGCCGGCGAAGCGAACGAAACGATCCTGACCGCTGCGAAGTACGAAGATATCTTCATCGCCAGATATGGACCGGACGGCAAACTGATCTGGGTCAAACGGGCCGGGGGAAAGGGGCACGACTATGCCCACCGAGTGGCCGTTCTCGACGACGGTTCGGTATTGATCACCGGTCAGTACGAAGACACCGCGGTCTTTGGGCCGGGGGAAGCGGGCGAGACCGTCCTCGAGGACGGGTTGTTGTGGCATATGTTTATCGCCAAGTACCGGACAGACGGAACGCTGGTCTGGGCCAGACAGGCCGGTGGGGAGTGGATCGACGCGGGCTACGGTTTGGCCTCCTGGTCCGATGGATCGTTCGTGGTCACCGGCTCGTTCGAATTTTCAGCGGTGTTCGGCAAGGGGGAGCCCAACGAAACCGTGATCAACTCGGTCAACACGACGAGTCGGAACCACGAAATCTATCTGGCCAGGTACGATCCCCAGGGCCGGCTCGAATGGGCCGTACCGGCCGGCGGACCGGGCAGTGATCGAGGGTTGAGCACCAAGACCCTACCCGACGGCGGCGTGCTGGTATCCGGGGCGTTTTCATATCAAATCACCTTTGGCCTGGGCGAGGTCAATGAAACGACAATTTCTACCCACCACTGCAGCATCTACCTGGCGAAATTCGACCGGGATGGGCGATTCCTCTGGGTCAAATACGCACCAGGGGGATCGTGATACACCGAAGGCAAAAGTCTCCGGTTATCAGTAGACGGTACGGCTCTGATCACTGGGAGTTTCGCTTCGACGACGGTGTTCGGCCCGGACGAATCGAGAGAGACCAGCTTGTCGGCGGCCGGGGACGAGTGGGGCACCACCGACGGCTTCATCGCCAAATTCAAATTGTAACGAACCCCAGCCCTACGTTTGACCGAAACTCAATGGCCGTTTGAAGATTTAGATCCGATAGTGATTACCGGACAAAGCACCCGCTTAGTCTTTTTCCATAAAATCTACAAAATCCCTTAATCGATCGAGATTGTATTTGTAGCGTCGATTTTCCGGTTCCAACCGGCAAGCTTCTTCCCAGGCGGCAACAGCGGCTTGATAGTTGCGCGTTTTGGCGTGCTCCAACCCCTCGTCGAACAGGGCCAGGGCTCGGGCGTTCTGGTCATCGGAATGGGCGGGAGCACTCGCGCTCTGCCTCGATTCCGGTTTGGCTTCCGACGCGACCACTGAAATGGCGTGGTCATCCCTCTTGATCGCCTCGAGGGTGTCCGCGTCGCTGCGCACCTGATCCCCCAACATGTTCCACACATGGCCAGAGGAGCGGCGCGTGCCCTTTTTGCGGCGTTTGCCCTTTTTGCCCTCTGATGGTGGGCTCGAGCCGGTCGATTTCGTCGGAACGTCGATGCCGCGGGTCGTGTCGTCCAGTGCGGCACTCCAGGCCGACGAGGCCATCCCCGATCCACCGGTCGGAGTGCCGCCCCGTTCCCCTTCGGCTTGCGGCGACACCGAGCCACCGGGGACGGCCGGGCCGGGGGGACTGGAATTGGTGATTTCGAACGAGAAGTCACCCAAGCTGCTCAGCGAGGGAAATGTCTCATTGGAGGCCGGTGTTTCGCTCTTCGCTTCGCCGGGCTCGTCAGCGGCCTTGGCCCCATCCGATGCCTCGTCGGCGAGGGATTCAATTGAGCTTTCGATGGAATCCCGCGGCGCTTCCGGCAATTTTTCAAAGCCGTGGATGTTGGGCAGGTCGGTGGACGGCCGCACCGCCGTGTGGACCGATTCGGCGAAGAACTCCTCTATTTTCACCCGGTCCGATCGCACCAGATCCCCTTCGTCGGGCAGCGAGGTGGAGGGGGTGGTGTCCAGCTGGAAACCGCCGGAGGAGGCCTGACGACCGATCATGTCGGTCACATTCGAGCGGGGGGTCTTTTCCTCCGGCGCGTCCGCTGCCGGCGGATCGACGGTCGCTCGGGGCTGTCCGGTTTCTGTATCGAACACATAGTTCATGAACTCGGCCACTCGCCACTCGGTGGGATAAAAACCGTTCACCGCGAGAAACTGGTCGATGTCCCGACGGAGATCGGCCGAAGATTGATAGCGCTTCTGGGGATCCTTGAGCAGGGCTCGCATCACGATTTCTTCGATCTCGTTGGGGATCGCCTTGACGAACTTGCTCGGCGGGACCGGATCTTCCTTGATGATTCGCTTGATGAATTTGCGCAGATCCGCGGCCTTGAAGGGCAACACACCGGTCAGCATTTCGTACAACACCACGCCGAGGGAGTAGATGTCGGTGCGGTGGTCGACGACGATGTCCTTCTTGTTGATCGCCGACTGAATGCTCTCGGGGGCCATGTAGAAAAATTTTCCCCGCAAGGTGCGCGAGTCATCTGCGGTCATTTCCAGCGAGGCGGTGGCGATGCCGAAATCGAGCATCTTCACCCCCCCTTGGAAGGAGATCATGATGTTCTCCGGGCTGACGTCCCGGTGGACGATGTTCAGCGGCGCACCGTTTTCGGCACAGAAATTGTGGGTGTGCTCCAGCGCATTGCAGACCGATGAGACGATGTAGAGCACGAGCCACAGAGGAATGGACTTCTTTTGTTGCGACAGGACCCGCTTGACCTGGCGGACAGTTTTCCCGTCGATGAACTCCATCGCGATGAAGTAGTGCTGAGCGATCTTTCCCAAGTCGAATATCTGGACGATGTTGGAATGGTTCAGCGCCGCGGCGAGTCGGGCCTCGTTGACAAACATCTGCATGAAGTGGGGATCGTCTCTCAGGCTGGGCAACATCGTCTTGAGCACCACGGTTTTCTTGAACCCGCTGATGCCCCTGGCGCGGGCCAACCACACCTCAGCCATTCCTCCGGTTGCGATGTTCTTGATCAGCTCGTAGCGTCCGAGGACTTGTCCGCTTTGTAAACCCACGACTCGATTATACCGCAGTTTCTGTGGTTAACTAAATTTCAGTGCCAGTACCCGGCTACCAGACGCGTGGGGAGCGCGGGCACTAGAGATCCCATTTGTCCTTGTTTGCATTCAACCCGTCCGTAATCGCCCGGCCCAACCGATCGAGCTGAATGGGTTTGTGCAGTATCGCAAACGCCCCTTGGGTGGAAATGGACTGCAGCGCTTGCTCCCCCAAGTAGGCTGACTGAATGATTACCGGTATGTCCCCAAAATTCTCATCCTCGCGAATGTGGTTCAATAACATATGACCATCCATCTCGGGCATCATTATATCGGTGATGATCATATCGATGACTTTATAGTTGTCCCGAAGAAGATCAAGCGCTTGTTGTCCGTTGCGGCAATTCAGCGGGATGTGCCCCGCATTGCCGATCACGGTGCTGATCAACTCTCTGGAGATGGTGTCATCTTCCACAACCAATATCACTGCCATCGCCTACCTCCTCGGGCGGTTCAGACAAAACCCACCACAGGCATACCCTATAATTTAAATGGATAAACCGCCCCCGCGCAAACCCCAGGCAGACGGTTGGTGGAAAATCTGCTCAGTGAGATGTGAAGATCGTCTGACCGTCGACGATGGTCCGCACC
>JANQET010000479.1 GCA_028278265.1 Myxococcota bacterium | reverse complement strand
CGCGGATGTCGGCGATGCTGCGCAGGATGACCGGACCGCTGACCCGGGAGATCAAGGTGAGGCCCCCCAGATTGTCCGGATCGTTTCTGAACGACCGGGGAGCGCGGACGCGAATGTTGTGGTCGTTACCGCTCTGTCGAAAAATGGAGGCGATAGTGCCCTGAAAAAACGAGGAGATGGTTGAGGTCACCTCGGCACTGGTCAGGCCGAGGCGGGCCATTTTAATCCGATCGTACCGGACGTACAGTTCGGGCCTGGCCTGTTCGACGCTGAAGGTGACATCCTTGGCATCCTCGATTTGACTGATCTGGCGCTTGAGCTCGATACCGATCCGCCGCGCAACGGTCAGATCGAATCCCTGGATTTTGACCACCACATCCCCTTCTTGACCGATGAAGGAGGGTTGAAACACCTTGGCTTCCAAGCCGGGGATGGTGTTCAGCAGCTCCCGCAGGGACTCTTCGATTTGCCACTGTCGTCGCTGGCGTTGGTTGAGTGGTTTTAAACGAATCCGCAATAATCCCGAGTGCTTACCCTCTGAGAACATGGCCGCGAATCCCTCTCCGACCCCCAGATCGCTGGCTTGCAACTCCACTTCGGGAACCCGTTTCATGATCACTTGTTCGGCGCGTCGGGCCAGCTGATCCATGCGATTGACCGAGCTGCCCACCTGGGTCTTGAGGGAGAGCACAATCATACCACTGTCCTGTTTGGGCAGAAACTCGCTGTTCCCTCGAATGTAATTCCAGGCCAAAAAGCCGATGCTCAACCCCAGGGCGAGGACGGCCAGCAGAAAAAAGGTGCGGCGGTGACTCAGGGCCAGGCGTTGCACCCGCGAATAGCCGTTGGCCAGGGCCGACAGCTCCACCTTTTTGCCCCGGTGAATGAAGACCGAGGCGGCCAGGGGAATGAGGGTGATGGCGACGAAGAAGGACGCCCCCAGGGAGATGCAGATCGTCATCGCCATGTCCCGAAACAGGGCGCCGGCCATGCCCGGGACAAAGAGGATCGGCAGGAACACGGCAATGGTGGTCAGGGTGGAGCCGAAGATAGCGGTGGCCACCTCGGCGGCCCCGTCGATCGCCGCCCGGCCGGCGGACTTGTTCATCTCGAGATGGCGGTAGATGTTCTCCAACACCACGATGGAGTTGTCGACCAGCATCCCCACCGCCAGCGCCAGACCGGCCATCGAGATGATGTTCAGGCTCAAATCGACGGCGTACATGATGGAGAAGGTGACCAGAATCGATATCGGCATCGCCAAGCCGACGATGAGCGCCGCGCGCAGCGAGCGGAGGAAGACGAGCAGCACCAGGATCGCCATCGCGATGGCCAGAAATCCGGTGGTGCTCAGATTGCCCAGCGAATTGTTGATGAAATCGGCTTGATTGAAGATCGGTTTGAGCTCGATGCCGTTGGGCAACCGCTCCATCAGATCGGGGAGGATTTCCTCTACCGCGGCCACGGTTTGCACGGTGTTGGCACCCGATTGTTTGCGAACCATCAGCAGAATAGCCGATTTGCCGTTGGCCCGAATTACCCGGGTCTTCTCGGCGACCGTGTCCCGGACCACCGCCACGTCCTTCAACCGGATCGGCACCTGCCCGGAGACCCCGACCACCACCTCCTGGATTTCATCGACGGTTTTGAACGCACTCTGGGGCTGGATGCTGAGCTCGGAGCGGTTGTGCACCACCTCGCCGCCGGGAATGTCGACGTTCTCCATGCGCAGCGCGGTGACGATTTGATTGACCGTGATGCTCGCCGCGCTGAGCCGATCGGGCAGCACCTCGATGTGGATCTCCCGATCCAGGCCCCCCAGGGTTTCGGCCGAGGCCACCCCGACGACCCGCTCCAGGTATGGTTCCACCTCCCGTTTGGAGATGCGCCTGAGCTGCGCCCCGTCGTACGGTCCCAGCACGCCGAAGAACATGATCGGCTGCATGGACAGATCGAAGGGAAAGGTGATGGGCTCGTCGGCGTCCTGGGGCAGCATCTCCCGGAAGAAATCGATGTTGCGGCGTATATCGATCTCCGCTTGATCCAGGTCGGTGCCCCAGTCAAACTCCACCAGCACCATCGAGGCACCGGACTTGGAATCGGAGTTGATGTGCTTGACCCCCTCCACCGAAGCGCAGGCCTCTTCCAAGGGGCGGGTGAGCAGCTGTTCGATGTCCTCGGGTGAGGCGCCAGTGTAAGTGGTCACAACACCGATCACGGGAAAGGTGATATCCGGGTACATGTCCAGCTTGAGTCCGCTCAAGAAGAACAGCCCCGCCCCGACCACCAGCAGGTAGACCATCAGAAAGGTGATGCGAAAGCGGACGGCGAGAATGGCGAGGCGCTTCATCTCAGCCTCCGCGAGGGGTGCTGTCCGGGGCCGAGGGCGATGGCGCGGCCGGAGGATCCCCGCCGGAGTCGACGGTCGTTTGCGGCGGCGCGACGGTGCGTACAGGATCCCCCTGGGTCAGCAGGTGCTGGCCCTCGGTGACCAGCAGCTCGCCGGCGGTCAGCCCCTGGCGGATTTCGACCATCGCTCCGTCGGACAGGCCGAGCAGCACCTCCCGCTCCACCGCCTTGCCCTGCTCGATGATCACCGCCCGGTAGAAGTTATCATCCCCTTTTTGATTGGCCGTCACGGTCAGCGCATCCTTGGGCACGGAGACGGCGTTCTCCCGCCGTTCGACCTCTACTTGGATCCGAGCCAACATTCCCGGTTTGAGCATGTGATTCGGATTGTCGAGATCGATTTCCATCACCGAGGTGCGGCTGATGCGATCGAGCACCGGGCCCACGCGGGAGATTGCGGTGCGGATGGGGGGACCATCGGTGACGGCGACGGTGACGTGGGCGGTCTGCCCGGGGCGCAGTCGGGGCAGATCCGTCTCGGGCACGCGGACCTTGATCCGCACCTTGTCCATGTTGATCACCGTGCAGATCGGAAACTGCATCACGGCCAAGTCCCCCACCTTGACGAACACTTGCCCGATGATGCCGGTGATTGGCGCGCGAATGACCGCATCCCCACGGCGCTGGCGCGCTTGGCCGAGGGTCGCCTCGAGCTGGCGGACCTGGGCCTGGGCCGCGGTGAGCTGGCTCTCGGCGTTGAGCAACTGGGAGCTGGTCACCGCTCCGGTACGGGTGAGCTGGCTCAACCGGGAGACCTGATCCTCGAGGGCATCCCGCTGGGCCCGCGCGGCATCCAGGCCGCTGGCCGCCTGTTGCAACCCCAAACTGAGCGTCTTGGATTTGATCACCGAGAGGATTTGTCCCCGTTTGACCCGATCCCCCTCCTTGACCGGCAGCGAGATAATCCGATCGGGAATGGGCGAGAAGACGCGGATTTCGGCCTCTCCTTCGATGTCGCCGATGTAGCTCAGCCGGCGCACCAAAGTGGTGGTGGCCACCGGTGTGGTCACCACGGGCACTGGCTCCGGCGCGGCGTCCTGCGGCGAGTCGTCGGCCTCATCGCAGGCGAGAATCGAGATGCCCAGCAGGATGAGGCACGCGCCTCGAACCCGCCTCAATGGATGAAAGCGAAGTTTCGTCATGACACTGGGGAGTGTAACGCGCTTTTGCCCATTCGTCAGGTATGATTATGAGGCGAGCCGATCGATGGCCGCTCGATGCTATTTTGCCTATTCGTCAGGTGGGATTAGTGAGGCGAGCCGATCGATGGCCACCCGGGCCGATGGGTTGTATCCGTGGCGTCGGCAGAAATCGAGATTGGCGGCAAAGAGCGCCGTCTCCACGGCGGACATGTCCAGGATGGCCGAGTTGTGCGGGGTGACCTCGTGAAAGTTCTTTTCGCAAATGGTCAGTCCCTCCTGGTCGGGATAGAGCAGGGGCAGGCCGTGGGTGCGACAGATGATCGGCCGCGCCTCATAGGCCCGACAGAGGTTGTCCGGACCCAACAGAGCGCACTTGCCCTCGGTGTGGAGAGGGGGTTGACCCGCTTGCAGCAGGATGCGGTCGACTTCGATCCCCAGTGCCCGGCCCACGGCGATCGCTTCCACCATCACCAGGGTCAGACCTGCCTGGCAGCACTCGGCGCAGGTGGGATGACAGGTCATTTGCATCGGGTACCGCGCATGCACCGATGCGGCGAATCGATCGATGCGCGCAATCAGTGAGAGGTAGGGGCCCGTCATGCCGGACTACTCGAACTTCGAGGAGACGGACAAGAACGTCAGCTTGTCATCTGTCTCTCTGAGGCGCGCGCAGAGGGTGCGAATGAAGACCCACAGCACGTCGTAGGCGATCTCCCGATCGACAAAGAGCAGATCCTCCAAATCCCGTCGCTGCAGGGTGAGCAGGGTGGCGGATTCGTGGACTATGGCGTCGGCCGAGCGGGAGAGGTTGTCGATGAGGGACATCTCGCCGAAATAGTTGCCCGGCTCCAGGATGGCCAGTGCCTCCTCGCCCATGCCGGCGATATCCCGGCTGATGCGCACCCGGCCTTCGAGAATCAGATAGAACTTCTCTCCTTTGTCCCCCTGTTTGAAAATCGTCTCCCCGCGGCGGAATTTCTCTACTCCGGTCAGTGACGCCAACCGGGTGAGATGGGTATCGGCGAGGCTGCAGAACAGCTGCGTCCGGGCCAGGGCTTGTTTGGCGATTTCAGTGCTCATGGTCAGCAGTTATTCCGCTGATTCGAGCAAACGGGAGGCCTCGATCGCCGCCATGCAACCCGTGCCCGCCGCGGTGACCGCCTGGCGATAGACCGAGTCCTGCACATCCCCGGCGGCAAAGACCCCCTCCACACTCGTGCGGGTGGTGCCGGGCTCGGTTTTGATATAGCCCGTGTCGTTGAGCTCGAGCTGGCCGTTGAGGAAGGCGGTGTTCGGCTGGTGGCCGATGGCGATGAACAGCCCGTCGACCGGGATCTCCTCGGTCTCGGCGTTGCGTGGATCCTTCAACCGCAAGCCGGTGACCCCCGATTCGTCGCCGACGACCTCGTCGACCACCCGATACCACAGGGGGGATATTTTATCGTTGGAAAGGGTTCGGTCGGCCATGATTTTCGAGGCCCGGAGTTGATCCCGACGGTGGATCAGCACCACCTCGCTGGCGTGGTTGGTCAGGTACAGGGCCTCCTCGCAAGCGGTGTCGCCACCACCGACGATGGCCACCTTTTTGCCGCGAAAGAAGAATCCGTCACAGGTGGCGCAAGCGGACACCCCGCGGCCTTTGAACGCCTGTTCCGAGGGAATCTCGAGCCATTTGGCTTCAGCGCCGGTGGCGATGACCACCGTCTTGGCTTCCCGCTGCTCACTGCCGGTGTTGACCTTGTACGGGGTCGAGCCGAAATCGACGCTCTCCACGATGTCGGAAACCAGCTCCACCCCCACCCGCTCTGCCTGAGCGCGCATGCGGGCCATCAGGTCCGGTCCGGGAATGGGCTCCTCGAACCCGGGAAAGTTCTCGATGTCCGTGGTGATCATCAGCTGACCCCCCGGTTGCAATCCCTCGATAATCGTGCATTCCCGACCGGCGCGTGCGCCGTAGATACCGGCGGTGTACCCGGCCGGACCAGAACCGATAATGATGATATCTTTCACAGCGGTGCTTCTCCCTTTGATAACTGGCGAGTTGATAGACCGTCTCGCAATCCGGATATGCTAGCACCAGGTCGATAAGGGTTCAATATTGTAGTGCATCTCCGGTTCTATTTGTTCAGAAATTCTTGCCGATGACCATCACGAATTCGTGAATGCCCCCCTCCATCAGCCCGTAGGCATATCCCGTGCGGATGGACATGGACGAAAAATAAAACATGATCAGGTGAAACGTCAGTTCGAACCCAGCGCTGGAGCGCCACGCGTTCAAGTCGAATTCGTCGTAGGCGATGGCCACGTTGTCGCTGAATACCTCGGCCTGTACCCGCCGCAAGTAGACCGGTAGGGTGGCGTACCCGGCCTCGGTGAACCAGACCGGCAGGTAATAGGACAGCCGCAATCCTTGGTACTGACTCCCCTGAAATGCGGACCGGGCATAGCCCCTCAAGCTGGGCTTGTGGCCTGAGGCGTCGTTCCAGATGGCGTCGAGCACGTTTTGTTCGGCATAGCCGCCGGCGCTGAAACTGGACTGGTGCGGCGGGTCGCTGATATGAGCCCCACCGTGCAGTTGAAAGGTCAGGGTGTGATGGTCCAACCAGGGCAGCCGGAAATGCTCCGACCAGCCGTAGCGCACCGTGGCCAAGGTCTGGCTGCCCCCGAACGTGGGGTGGTACAGTTCCAGGTTGGCCGACAGCGTTCGTCCCTTGTGCGGGGCGATGCCCAGTGGGGAGGAGACGGTATCGCGAAAACTCCAGCCCGCGTCCAAGCCACCGCGGAAGTACTGTCTCGGTATGGAGGGGCGATCGACCGTCGGGTCGAGGGGAGCTTCGATCACGTCGGTCGTTCTGGCGTGCACCAGGTTGTACCCGAACGACAAGTTGTGGTTGTGATCCACATTGCGAAAGGGGAACGACAGACTCAGGCGGCCGCGGGTTACGGTCTGGGTCCATTTTCGGCTCTCCCCTTCGACGATGTACCCCTCGTCCCGGGGAGCCAGGGAGCGGGCGAAGCTCAGGTGAATTCCCGGTCTGAGGCCGGTGTACGCATACCCGATCCGGCCGGCGAATTGATCCGGTGCCGAGGTGTTCAGGTCGATCTGCGCCCCGATGCTGTGACGTCCGACCACATCGGTAAAGGCGGTCAGGGCCTGTAGGTTCACACCGCTTTGGGTGTTGGTGGCCCAGGTCAGGTTCCAGTAGCTCGGCAGGAGGGTGGGCAGCGGGTTGTACGGTCTGATCGGGGCAGTCGATGGCGCCGGCAGGGGGCGCATCGGTTCGTAGGATCGCGCACCCGAAGTCACTCGGCGAGCCGCTTGGGGGCGAAAGGGCATCAGGTGTAGGTCGAATCCCGTTGAAGAGTACTTGACGAAGGCGAGGGTCTGACCGTCCGGCGACACCGCCGGCATATCGGCGCCGGTGAGCACATTGGTCAGCTGGTAGAGGGTGTCATCGACTAAATCGCGGGCATAGATATTGCGGACACCGGTCCGATCGGACATGTACACCAAGTACCGGCCCGTGGGGTCGAACGCCGGGGCGTTTTCGAGCGCCCGATCTTCGGTCAGCAGGTGAAGTTCGCCGCTCACCATATCGATCAACGCCAAGTCGAGTTGGGGGCCCCGCCGGATCAGCATGGCGATTTTGGAGCCGTCCGGCGACCAGACCGGAGAGTAGACCTGATCGTCCGGTGGGGAATCGATCAGCGTGGCCAGTTGGTTGCCCCGGTCGTCGGCAAGTACCAATTTGGTGGTGCCGGCCTGATTTGTCGCCATGACCAGGCGATCCCCCCTCGGAGAGACCGCTGCGGCCCATGAGCGGGCGCCGAAGGTCAATCGCTGCGGCTCGGTGGAGTGGGCCTCCAACATGAACACGTCGTTGTAGGTATGGGTGTGCTTGTATGGCGCTGCTCGGGTAAAGAACAGCCGCCCCGAGTTGTCGAGGGTGATGTGGGAATGGGTGTTCGCCCGGACAATCAACCGCGGTGGCGATCCATCGAGGGGGATGCGATAGACGCCGGTGTAGTCCATGCCGGTGCCGTTGGGCAGCAGGATGCTCTGTCCGTCCGGGCTGAAGATCGGTCTCCCCTTGGTCTCCCCGTCCGCGGTCAGCGGGGTCGACTCGGTCAAACCCAGCGCGGTCAGTCGTTTCTCGGTGGCCGCGGCTTCCTCACGGACGCTCTGCTGCCACTCCTCGTAGAGCTGAACCAAATCGGTGCCGAACACCTCTTTGAAGGTGCGATTGATCCCCCAGGGAATCGGTTTGGCGCCGTAGCGGTGATATATTTCGACGATTTTTTCGATGCCGAATCGGGCGCGGAGGTAGGCGAAGAACATCCCCCCGTAAAGGTAGAACGCCGTGCCCCGGGGAAACTGGCGGCTGTAGTTGGAGACCTGGTCCAGGCTGAGCAACGTGCCTTCCAATGCCGCCGTGCGCAGCACCATCGGGTAAAAGGCCGAGCGAACTCTACCCCCAGACGTTTGGTAGGACTCCTCGAGCACGGTGATCGCTTCGTGGTACCAGGTGGGGGACATCTGGTTGGGAAAGTACACGTCGCCGAAGATGGCGTTGATCACCCGCGAGACGCCGCTGTGGATGCGCAGGGAGACCATGTGGGTGTACTCGTGGATAAAGAGCATGCGCAGGTAGTGGTCATAGGTTTGCAGGCTGCTTCCGGCGTTGGGTGCTGTGGCCCGTAAGACGATGCGCGGCCGGTGTTGGACGTAGGTCACCCCGTTGGCCGCGTCGGTGGTGTCGATGATCACCACGTGGGTCGGTCCGTTCACTTCCCAACCGAACATGATCGTCAAATCCTCGTGGACCTCTTCGCAGATCGATGCGGCCAACCGGGCGACCCGTTCGAGACCCTGGTGAAAGTGAATCCTAAAGTGCTCTGTCTCGATGGTGGAGAACTCGAGCTCGGGATCACCGGCGCTCGCGGTAAAACAGGGCGCGTACGCACCGAACAAGGCGAGGACGAAGACGAGAACGGCGTAGCGCGTTCGTGGAATTAGTACATGGACCATCATTAAGCTCAGTCAAATTTTAGTTCGTGTTCGATAAATGCGCCAGACCTCTATTGCAGGAGAGGCGAGCAGCACTCTATTTCCCTGGGCGAATACGGATGCGCGTACCCGGATTGTCCCGTGTAGCAACAATGCCGTGCACCCCCTCGGGGAGGTGCGGTCCGGTCCAATGAAACAGACGGCGGGCATCGGCCGGTGCCAGATTGATGCAACCGTGGGAGCGGACATGGCCGAATCGATTGTGCCAGAACGCGGCGTGCAGGGCGAACCCCTCCTCGAAATACTGGGTCCAGGGCACGTCCTCAATCGAGTAGGCTTCCTCACCGGCCTCGGGATCATCCATGGTGATGGAGATATGTTTGTTGTAGACGCGAAAGCTGCCGGTCGGCGTTTTGAACTCCGGCCGTCCGGAGGAGATTATCGTCGCGAAGACCGGTGTTTGGCCTTCGAATGCGATGAGCGCCTGCTCCGAGAGGTCAATATCAATCCATCGCTCGTCTTCCCGGAGATCGTCGGGAAAGGGGGGAGAGTCGAAGACGGCGGCCGCCCGATCAGGGATATACGTTTTTTCGTCGACGCGCACATACGACTGGCCCCGTCGGACCATCCGTCCCAAGAACGGCAGCCGCTTGTACCGGCCCACTCGACTGCCGGCTTTTAACGGACCCCCTTCGACTGCCTGGTGGAGCAACTTGACGCCGCCTCGCACCACGTAGACAAAGGGCCAGGGGGTGTGTGGGGTGATCAGAACCCCCTCGAACGCAGTGGGTTTGGCAGGTACCAGGCGCTGATGGGGCACGTAGCGGCCGCGGACCGTGCGGGTGTACTTCCCCTCAGGCGAGGTCACGGTATCGTTGACACTCACAAAAAATCCCTTGGCCATGCGCAGGTGTACGAATGAGGGCAGGGCGAACGGATCGACCACACCGCCGTCTGTCGCTTCGGCCGCTGCCTCGATCGCTTCAGCGTCCGAATCGCTGTCCGACTCGTCCACCGGGGGACGCTCTTCGGGTATGCCGCCGTCTGCCGAATCTCGTCGAGTGATGCGTTCGAATATCGCCTCGACCCGGGTCAATTCCTCCGCGGTCGGTAGCCGCCAGTACTCGGGAGTGTTGTCGTGGAGCGCATAGGCGTAGCGATAGGGGAGGGGCGCCTCCAGGTCCGGGGGCACCGGTGAGGGGGAGAAGGTGACCGGCTCCTCGCCGACGATGACACCGGCATCCCGGCAGACGAACATGCCACCCGGTTTCAATTCGTGCCACCCCTTGGCGCAACCGGCCCCGGCGACCCGTTCGCTGACCTGAAAAGTGGCTCCGCGGCGGGCGTAACCGATGACCGGCGCGTCGGGTCGAGGGGCCCCGCGGATCTGCGTATGGAAATGATACGCCACCGCATGCCGGATGAAACGATCGTCGGACTCGTTTTCCGCCTCAGCGGGGTCGTCCGCCACTTCCTCGTTTTCTTCGGGGATCGGCTCCGGGACCGGTTCCTCTTCTTCGAGAGGGTCTTGGGCCCGCGCCGCGTTGAGCAAGCGGTCTTCGTCGACCACTGTGGGATCGGCCGTCTTGCCCGGACCCACATCGACCGGCTTGATTCTCTTGGGCGCATCGACCGGATCCATCAGCGATTCAGACCCGTCATCGAGACAGCGCCACAGACCGACCGAGCAGAGGGCACCAAAGGCCAGAGCGACGAACAAAGTTTTGACATCGAACCCGCTGCCCTTCTTTTTGCGGCGCTTGGGGGCACGTTTTCGATTTTTGTTTTTAGGCGATGGTTTCTTAATCGGTTTCTTCATCGATCCCAGCATGTCGAGAGAGATTCGATAAGTCCAGAAATTGGCGGTTGGTGTCCTCGCCGTCCAGGAAGCCCCCTCCCCGTGCCCTCCGAGGGTGTTGCAAAAGGAAAAAATGGATTTCCAAAACGTAGGGCCGGGCTTTATGCCCGGCCGCTCGCTCAGCAGTGACGAGGGAAAG
>JANQET010000455.1 GCA_028278265.1 Myxococcota bacterium | reverse complement strand
AACGACGGGGCCACGTACTGGAGCAACTGGTTGATGTCGAGCTGTCCCGCCGCGTCGGCCACTTGATCCATCTGCAGAAAATCGACGCCGACCGGTGCTTCGAGCACCGAGCGGTCCTGGACACGTCTCGAACCGACGACCACGATCTCCTCGACCCCTTTGGTTCCTTGATCCGCTGCAGGCTCCTCTGCCGGAGCTTCGGCAGCGGGCGTCTGTGGATCGACTTTATCCTCCATAATGTCCTCGAGCTCAGCGTTCTCTATCCGAGCTTCCTCGTCGGCCGGTGGGTTCTCAGCAGCCGGGGGCCCCTCCTCGGCCGGCGGTTCGGCGTTCTCAGCGGGCGGTGGTGTCTGTGAGCCGGTCTGGTCATCGGCGGCTTGCGCGTGGCTTACCGGGCTGACCAATACCGAACAGATGAACAAAACGGGAATGATAGTAACTATCAGGCGACGCATGAGTTCCTCCTTACAAGGTCAATGTTCCAGATTCCAAAACCACACAAACAAAGTCCCGAAAAAAGAATTAAACCGTTAAGTTAGCAACACTTACGCGTACAAATGGCATTTTCCGTGAGCGTCCCTAGAGATAGATTTTCTTCATACCGGAGTCAAGCTTTATTTTTGGTTGATCTGTCAGGCGAGATCAGTGTGCTAAGAACAGTTTGAGTGTTCGGGCGGCCTCTTTGCGATCAAAGGGGACACCCTTGAGCTCGTTTCGCTTGCTGACTGCATCAAAGGTTTTATTGAGAAATTCCTGAAAGTCCTCACACGTGGCAACCAGTTGGGGAATGCGCTGGACTTCGAGCACGTCCCCTTCGCGCAGTCGATCGACTAGCCCCATGAACAGATCGAACTGCTCGTAGTCCGAATAGCGCAATATCTGATACCCCATGGTGCGGAAATAGCGGACAAACTCCCGGACAAAGCGAAAGGTGTTCAACCCGGACCACTGATCCCGGGAGGCCGCCGCGTCGTTGGCTTTGAGGATGAAGGCCCGCAGCACCTGCTGGAACATCCAGATATCGCGACGCAACCGCTCGGAGCGCGCCTTTAAGGAGACGAAGTTCTCGAAGATCTGCGTGCCCTCGATATTGGGATCGAACTCACGCGCCAGGAGAACCACCGCGTTTTGTAAAAACGTGCGCAGTGTATCAGTGGCGAGTGCAATATTCTTGGTCAACTGTTCCGAGTTTTCAATCGTGGCAATGCTGGGCAACTGCTGTTCGAACACCTTGCGCAGCTCCAGCTTCAGCTGATCGCCGAGAGATGCCATCAGCTCGTTGAGCGGTCTGAGCAGTTTAAACTCGGTCTCGAAGCGGGCGAACTGGGCGCTGACCTCCTTGCGCGGGAGTTGCTCGTACAGTTTGGCAAAACCGTCGGACATCCACTTGGCCGTGTCCCGCTTGAAAAACACGACCAACGCCCGCGCGTCGGAGCGCAACACCGCGAACCAGGCGAGCATCGGACCCAGGCCGATCTCTTCGATCGTGGAGCGCTCGATCATCTCCAGATAGCGCAACAGCCGGCTCATCGCCAAAAAGGTGATCGCGGTCACCCGACGGGCCGGATCGCTGTTGATTCCCCTGAGCAGCTCGAGTTGGCGCTTGGACTGGATGTTGTCGAACTCGGTGCGGAACTCCAACACGGCCAGGGGATTGAAGAACACACTGTGGTGAAGCTGAAGCTCAATGAGCTGGATCAGTCCCTTGAACAAGGGGTAGGGAACCCGGACCAGCCGCGTCAATCCCTCGAGCATCTCCAGCAAATTCTGGAGGGTGGAGAGCAACAGGGCCAAGCTCTGACTGGGGGTATCTTGGGTCAGGGATCGCTTGACCCGGCTGAAGCGCTCCTCGTCTTGAGCGATGACGCTCTCCAGATAGCGGTGAAACACCGTGGCCCGTTCGGCAGATGCGCTGAGCAGGCGACCCGTAGTGACGATGCGCTGGAGCGTATTTCGGACCAGGGACAACTCTTCGGAGTAGTCCCGTTGCGCCGCGGGCTCGGCGTTCTTCTGGGCGCCCGGGTGGTTGAGCGGGTTGCCGAAACAAACCACGCCTTTGAGCAGCATTTCGAATTCGAAGACGACCATCGCCTTGTTCTTGATCGGCAATGCCTGGAACCACGCCGTCCGAGCCGCGGCCTGTTCTCGCCTCAGCCAGCGGGATCCCTCGATCAGCTCCGCGTAATAATCCCGCTTGTTGGCCAAGCGGTCGGCATCAAATAATTGGTTTTGACTCACAGTAGTCTCCCCCGGCTGTTACCACTCATAGCAGACTCCCTTGCCGATTCTGCTGAAAGGGAATGCCCAAATGTTGAAAGCTCCGTCGGGTTGCCACGCGTCCCCGCGGCGTGCGCTGCAGGTACCCCCCTTGGATCAAGTAGGGCTCGTATACGTCTTCGATGGTGTCCCGCGGCTCAGCGACTGCGGCGGCAATGGTCTCGATGCCCACCGGTCCGCCGTCGAACTTCTCGATGATCGTCAACAGGATCTTGCGATCCATTTCGTCGAAACCCGCGTCGTCCACCTCCAGCCGTCCCAGGGCGTGTCGCGCCACATCGAGGTCGATCGTGCCGCTCCCTTCGACCTGAGCGAAATCGCGCACCCGGCGCAGCAGGCGGTTGGCGATCCGCGGTGTTCCCCGGGCCCGCCGCGCAATCTCCGCCGCCCCGTCCGCGTGGATCGGGATCTGCATCAGCTTGGCTGAACGGTCGACGATTTTCTGCAGGTCGTCAGCGCCGTAGTAGTCGAGTCGAATGGTCACACCGAAGCGGGAGAGCAGGGGCGAGGTCAAAAGCCCGGTCCGCGTGGTCGCGCCGACCAGGGTGAACGGGGCGAGGGGCAACTTGTACGATGCGGCGTGGGGACCGTCACCGACCACAATGTCGATCTCGAAGTCCTCGATCGCCGGATAGAGATTCTCCTCGACAACCGGATTGAGTCGGTGAATCTCGTCGATGAAGAGCACATCCCCGGCCCCCAACTTGGTCATCAACGCGGCCAGAGACCCCTTGTGCTCGATCGCCGGTCCGGAGGTGCCGTGGATCTCCACCCCCATTTCGTTGGCGATGATATGGGCCAGGGTGGTCTTGCCCAATCCGGGCGGCCCGCAGAACAGAATGTGATCGATCGGCTCGCCGCGACCCCGGGCGGCCTCGATGAACACCCGCAGGTTGTCCCGGTGCTTGGTCTGCCCGATGTACTCGTCGAGGGACCGCGGACGCAGGGCCAGATCATAGTGGCGCTCGTCTCCGGCTTGATCCGGATCGAGTACCTCGCGGTGGGGTGCTTCGCGGTGGGGTATGTCCGATGCCATGATCCGTTATTCCTGCAACAAAGAGAGCGCCCGACGCAACATCTCCTCGAACGGTTGGGCCGCGTCCTGGTCACCGATTTCGGCCAACACCCGCTCCACGCGAGCGGTTTTGAAGCCCAGATTTTTCAATGCCGAATTGAGCTCGTCGAGGGTTGAGTTCTTCTGGGTCGCCGCCTCATCCTGGTCCAACTTTAGCTTGCCCCCGAGCTCGAGCACGATTCGCTCGGCCGTCTTTTTGCCGATTCCCGGGATGGAACAGAGCCGTTTGACATCCCCCAGCCGAATCGCCTGGGCCAGCTGATCGCCGGACATCACGCCGATCACCGCCAAGGCCAACTTGGGCCCCACCCCGCTGATCTTGAGCATGGTGCGAAAGGCGGTGCGGTCCCGCTTGGTGCCAAAGCCGAACAAGCGCAAATCGTCCTCGCGAACATGGGTGTGAATCCACAGATCCGCCGGATGATCGATGGGCGGCATCGCGGCCAGAACGCTCAAGGGCAATGTGACGTCGTAGCCCACGCCCCCCACGTTGAGCACGACCCCCTGGGAATGGACTTCCTCAATCTTTCCGTGAAGCTTGCCAATCATAATTGGCACAATACCGTCGAGCCAACCGACGAACAAGATGTATCTGATGTTTTAAAATCAAAGGGGGACAAAACAGCGCTGCGGCCAATCCCCATTCCCCGGTCCATCCCGTCCACAACGTCCACTCCCAACGGACGTCATTGTGACGATTCCTAGCTCTCTTTTAGCCGCTTCTCCAACGCCAACAGTTGCTCCCTCAGCACCTCGGGCAGCCGGTCGCCGAACTTGGCGAAGTGCTCTTTGATCAGCTCCACCTCTCCCAGCCAGCCGTCCCGATCGACGCTCAGCAGCTCAGCCATCACCTGTTCGGATACCGATTTCTCGATTCCCCGGCGATCAATCGCCTCCACCGGCGGCATGTAGCCAATCGCGGTCTCCTCGGCTTTGCCATGACCCTCGCAGCGCTCGAAGACCCATTTGAGCACGCGGCTGTTCTCCCCGTAACCAGGCCAGAGCCACTCCCCGTCGGCGCTTTTGCGGAACCAGTTGACGTAGAAGATTTTGGGCATTTTGTCCGCCTCGCCCTCGGCCCCGATCTCCACCCAATGCTTGAAATAGTCCCCCATGTGGTAGCCGCAGAACGGCAACATGGCAAACGGGTCGCGGCGGACCGTCCCGGCTTTGAGATCCAGCGCTGCGGCGGTCACCTCCGACCCGACAATCGAGCCCAAGAAGACGCCGTGATTCCAGTCGAACGCCTGGTGGACCAGGGGTACGGTGCTCGGTCGCCGGCCGCCGAAGAGGAAGGCGCTGATCGGCACGCCCTCGGGATCCTCCCATTCGTCGGCGATCACCGGGCAGTTACCGGCCCGGGCGGTGAAACGGGAGTTGGGATGGGCCGCCGGTTTGTCGTCATTGTCTGCTGTCCAGGGGCTGCCGTGCCAGTCGGTGAGCGGCCCGGGGGGGTCGTAACCGATACCCTCCCACCAGATGTCCCCATCCTCGGTGAGGGCCACATTGGTGAAGATAGTGTCCCGCGCCACCGACCGCATTGCACTGGGGTTGGACGCCTCCGAAGTGCCGGGCGCCACACCGAAAAAGCCGGCTTCGGGATTGATCGCGTAGAGCCGGCCGTCCGGGCCGAACTTCATCCAGGCGATGTCGTCCCCCACGGTCTCCACTTTCCAGCCGGGGACGGTGGGGATCAACATCGCCAGGTTGGTCTTGCCGCAGGCCGAGGGGAAGGCCCCGGCGATGTAGCGGACCTGTCCCTCGGGGCTGGTGATCTTGAGGATGAGCATGTGTTCGGCCAACCACCCCTCATCACGGGCCAAGACGGAGGCGATGCGCAGGGCGAGGCACTTTTTCCCCAACAGGGCATTGCCCCCGTAACCGGAGCCGTAGGACCAGATTTCCCGCGTCTCGGGAAAATGAGAGATGTACTTCTTATCGAGGGGCGCGCAGGGCCACTTGCCGTTATCCGCTTGGCCGGCGGCCAACGGACTGCCCACTGAATGGACCGTGGGGATATACACGCCGTTCGCGCCGAGGGCGTCGAGCACGGCAGTGCCCACGCGGGTCATGATGTGCATATTGATCACCACGTAGGCCGAATCGGTGATCTCCACGCCAATCTTGGCGATCGGTGAGCCCACCGGCCCCATGGAGAAGGGGATGACATACATCGTCCGACCGGCCATCGCACCGTCATACAGTGCGCGCATGGTCTGTTTTAGTTCGGTTGGATCGATCCAGTTGTTGGTCGGTCCGGCCTGTTCCTGAGTGGGCGAAGCGATATAGGTGTTGTTCTCGACCCGGGCCACGTCCGAGGGATCGGAGCGAAAGAGGACAGAGTCCGGACGTTTCTCCTTATTCAGCTCCGTTGCCAATCCGGTGTCGATGAGCTCACGGGTCAGGCGATCGTATTCCTCTTTGGAACCGTCGCACCAGTAGATTCCTTCGGGCTTGAGGAGTGCTGCCCAGTCGCCGATCCATTTTATCAGTTGTTGGTGGTTTGTTGGAATTGCGTTGAGCTGCGGTACACCCATCTCGACCTCCGTTCCAGATCCCTCTAACATCCAGAATGTCCGTTGTAAAGGAACGGCGTCACAGCAACCGCGTGGACCGACTGGGCTATTTTTATTGAGTTATTCTTTTTCACTGGAGTGAATATTAAACAGCCCGGCGGCCGATTTTCGATGGCCTGTGATACCCCCAAAACCAAACTGAGCGCGGACTCGCTATAACGTCAATGGTTCGAATTGCTCGTTGAAATCGTCCCCGGCCCAGTGAAACTCCCCCTGATCGTCCTGCACGTAGCGGTCGCGGTACTCCTGCCAGTCGTCACAGATCTGATCGATCGCGTCGAGCAGATAGTCCAGATCCTCGGGGCTGGTGGCCGGTGAAATCGAGATGCGAACCCACCCCGGCTTGGCCTTGAGATTTCCCGAGTCCAGCTCGCAACGGATCTCCATCGATTGTTCTTCCTCGATGCCGAGCAGGGCGTGACCATACGTGCCGGCGCACATACACCCGGCCCTGACCTGGATGCCGAAACGGTCGTTGAGCAGCCGGACGGCCAGGTTGTGGTGCAGCTCGCTGCCGTGAAGAATGATCGAAAAAACCCCCAGGCGTTCAGTATGCTCGTCTCCCAGCAAGCGAATCGCCGGGTTTTGGGTCAGCCGCTCGAGGGCCCGGGCGGTGAGCTCTTTTTCGGCGGCCATCAACAGCTCCTCGCCCACGTAGCGCTTGAGCTGAAAGACTAGGCCGGTGCGGATAATCTGAATGATCGGCGGGGTACCGCTGCCCTCGCGAATTTTCACATCCCCCAGGTAGCGGTGATCCCAAGGGGAGGTGTAGAGCACCGTGCCGCCCCCCGGTTCCACCGGCACACTGCTGGTGAACAGCGCTTTGTTCGCCGCCAGCAGGCCCGGGGTTTGGGGACCGCCGATGAATTTGTGGGTCGAGATGAACACCGCGTCCTTGCGCCGGGTCTCATCGTCACCGGGGTGCATGTCGATCGCCGCGTAGGGGGCGGCTGCGGCATAGTCGAAAAAGGCGTATCCCCCATGGGCGTGCATCACCTGAGCCAGGGCATCAACGTCATTCATGATGCCCGTGACATTGGAGGCCGCCGAGAACGTGCCCAACTTGAGCGGACATTGGTCCAATGATCCATCGTTCAGTTGCCGGTCGAGATCCCGCCAGTCGATTCGCCCGGCTTTGTCGAACCCGATGAACCGGGTCCGACCGATCGTCTCCCGCCACGAAATGTCGTTGGAATGGTGTTCCATCATCGACCGAAAAATCAAGGGTCGCTGGTCTTCGGGAATGGTCGCCGCACAATCGCACAACACCTTGGCCTGCTCGGGGACCCTCAGTCCCATCGCCAGGATCAGACGGTTAATTGCCGCGGTGGAACCGGCACCGACAAAGATGACGACATCCTTGTCGTTGGCTTTGAGCGAATCGGCCACCTCCTGGTAGGCCCCCTCCACGTGAAATGTCATCTGCCGACCGGAGAAGTTGCTCTCGGTGTGAGTGTTGGCCATGTGCGGATAGATCCGATCCTGCAACACGCCCTCGATTGCGTCAAAGGGCAGGCCCGATGCGATGTAGTCGAAATACCGCCGTCGTTTTTGACCGAACGGAGTGCTGATCGTCGTCTCTTTGCCGATGATGCCCCCGCGCAGATAGGCCAGTCGTCGATCGGCCAGCACACTCTCAATTGCAGTTGTCATACGTTTTCCTCCCGCGCACACTTATCCTCCAAATACTACTCCTTAAACAATTCTACCAGTATCTGTTTTTATGATTAAGGCCCTGGTCGTCGCGCGCCCCCTGGTATCCCGTCCGCAAGCTGACCGGCGACATTCTGGGCTGTGGCCCAACCCCACCGTCCGAAGACCACCTGGCCGAGGCCATCGGAAAAACCATGCTGGAGGACTCCGGTTATGGGAGGGGTCTGCATCAGCTGTTCGGCTTCGGCGTCCCGGACGACGAAACCGCGGAGGCGGACATCGAAGCCATTGTCCGCCGCATCCGGCCATCCGACACCGCTCTCACCGACTCACAGGTGAAGCAGATTGTCGAGCTCGCCGGGGGCAATCCCCTGACCGCGATCCACGGGGCGCTTCTGATGCTCGAAGGGGACGGGTTGAAGCACACTCTGGCCGACATTGTCGAGGAGCGACTGAGTCGGTTGGACAAGGAGATCCGGCGGGTTTTCGAGGCGATCTGCGTCCTGGGCACCGCGGTCCCGACAGACCTGCTCGACGACCTGCTGCAAGACGAACAGCTGTACCTGGCCTTGGAGCGACTGCTGTTGCGATCCGGACACAAGGTCACCGCCAAGATGGTGTTCAAGGAAATCATCGGCACCTCGACCCGCTTTCCCGAGCTGACCCACCAAGTCGGACAATATCTGGCAGAATGCAAATCGATCCCCAACCCCAGCTTCGAGCAGTGACGGGCTCAAGACTGTCCCGCGCGAATTTCCAGTAATCCATTTTTTCGTTTTTTCATTGTGGCACCTTCAAAAAAGTGCTTAGCTGGATTCGGGTCAATCGCGGCCCGTTGCTAACGACAGACGAAGAATCGATTCGGATCGCGACAGGTGATTTTTGGTGCGGATTGTCGAGATTTTGATGGATTTCTTCGTCTCTGAGGAGGGGAAACGCCATGACGGAAATGTCAAGTCAGCAGTCTGCCTTCTCGCAGGGCAGCACCGTACGTCAGTTGGGTTGTGCCAATTGTGGCTCCGAGCTCGAGGGCAGTCCATCCGAAAACGTGATGCAATGCACCTTTTGCGGTCAGGGGCACAAGTACCTCGATCCGCCCCCGGACGAATACCGACAGACCTACCAAATCGGGGACGCGGTGGCAGTTCGTTGGGGGGATCGGTGGTGGTCAGCGCACGTCGTAGCGCTATTGGAACCGCAACAGTGGCGCATCCACTATGAGGGATGGGCGCCGAAATTCGACGAAATCGTCGGACCGGCTCGAATCCGCGCGATCGATTACAAACCGGGCCCGTCGATCATTCCACCGCCGGATCTCGGTCCGATGAAAGTGAAACGGGGAAATTATCTGTCCGCCATTGGGATTATCGCTCTGGTGATTGGCATCGGTTTTGTCTTCTATTGGGCCGTCGGAGAGAAGCCGGATAAACGAGCAGGGGAAGTGAGTCTCGGGGGGTTGTTCAATGTGGTCCCAGGAACGTCGCTCGAGCCCGGCACGCCGATCAATATCGGTCAGAAATACTACGTAAAATGGAAAGACGGTTGGTTCCGGGCAACCGTACTGAAAACCATGCCGGACGGCCAAGTGTTGATCCACTACGAAGGCTGGGACGACAGCCAAAACGAAATTGTAACTCGCAGTAGAATGCGGTTGATTCAGTAAGGTCTACTTCCTGACGGGCTATTGTCGTTGCGGCCTTTGCGGTTCAAAGAGCGTTGCGCTTTTGCTGCCATTCTTCTCATATAATTCGGCCTGCTTCTTTTTGGCAAAAAACGCATGCTCGAGCAACTAATTATTCAACCCTTCAGCAATGAGGGGTTTGGCGCAACCCCCTAGTGTGCCAGCCTTTGGGCGATTTCGAAACTGCAGGTTTTGCTGACGAGGAGAAGAGCGATGTCCTATCTGCGTACCCCGATTTTGTCTTACATCATTCTGATCTTTGGGATGAGTATCATGGGCTGTTCTTCCAATGGAACCGATAGTAGGGACGATGACGCGAACGGCGATATCGACACCGACCAATCTGGCACGGACGGGGATGGGGACACAGACAGCGATGGGGATAGTGATACGGACACCGATACGGACAGTGATTCAGATTCGGATTCGGACGCGGACAGCGATGCTGACGCGGATACGGACAGTGACTCAGATGCGGACGCGGACAGCGACGCAGATAGCGATGCGGATTCGGATAGCGACGCAGACGCCGATGGCGATACAGACAATGATACAGACCCTCCAACCTCTTGTCGATTTGTCGACATCATCTTCTCCATCGATGGCTCCGGGAGCATGGACGAGGAGCTGGAGGCGCTTCGGACAACCGTGTTCCCCGCGTTTGCACAAGCCATCACCGACAATCTCAACGGGCTCGATGACTTTCGCATCGCCACCATCGACGGCACCCAGACACCGGCCAACTTTCACACCCGCGGCGCCGCCGAGGAGTGCAATTTTCACGGGGGCAATTCGTGGATCGAGAGCAGCTCACCGCTTCTCGACGAGGAGTTTGCCTGTGTCGGTGATCTGTACCGGGATGATTGCGAAGGTGACAACGAACAGCCCGTCTCCGCCGCCTGCGCCGCGCTCGAGCCCCCCTTCATCGACAACGAAAACCAGGGATTCCTGCGGAATGAGGGCATCTTGGTAGTAATGGCAATCACCGATGAAGATGAACAACCCGATCCCCAAATGACAGCGGTTCCCCTGTTCGACCGCCTCGTCGCCACCAAGGGGGACGTCAAACATATCGTGCTCGTCGGGGTCGGCGGTAGCTCGGATTGTTCTGATGGCGCCTACGGCGAAGCGGACGAAGCCGTGATGCTAAAACAGATCACCGATATGTTCATCGCCGAGGAGCGCGGTGTCTGGTGGGACCTGTGCGCCGGCCATCTCGAAGACGGCCTCGATGAAGCGTTGGATATCATCGAACAAGCCTGCGACGACCTGATCGTCATTGAATAGTTGTCTGCCGAACACTACGGGCTTGCGTACTTGCTCATTTGGTACGCTTGCGCCAGTTTCCTGCGCTGCTGGTCAGGGAGCGTTTCATTCACGTGCAAAATCACCACACTGTCGTCGTGGAGTCGCTTTTCTGCGACACCGGCCGCATCTCTTCATTTAACGTAAAGCACTGAGTTTATTTCTCTTTTCCCAATACTGGCGACTGGTTCAATTCTTGCTACTCCAATCGCTCAGACAACTACACAGGGGATGTCACTGCGCAACGGGAACGAGAAGGAGAAGCCCCATGAACACAAAATACGCCATCCTATATTCACTGCTTTGGTCTTTTGCATCGCTCGCAGGGGCCTGTGCCGATGAAGGGTACGAGGTCTGCTACACGGGCAAGGCCGTACTGGGTGAGTCCAATTCCACAACCTTCGCCCCGGTGGAGGGCGAGCCGGTCACCGACGGCCGAATCGAGATCTTTTCCAGTGTCGATGGTCACGTCTTCACCATGCAGGTTCTCGACAAAAATGGCGCCTACGGCATCAACTCTGAGTGGGAGGCGGTCTGCACACCCGAGTTGGACGGCGCATGTGAACCCGCCGGAGACTGTCCCGAACCCGATGAGATGAAAATCCGCTTTGTCATCGGCAACACCGAAATCCCCTACGACCCGGATATCCACGGCGGCGAAGACCACGGCCCCGACCCCGCCACGGCAGACGTCGTCCTCAACGCCGTTTTTAATGCCGACCTCTTGGATTAAAAAAGGGGAGGCCCACCGTTCAGTTCTGCGGGTGATCAACGTGTTTACAATTGATCAGATATTGGATCCCACTCCGTCCAAGGCCACCGTGAAAGCCGCTGCCCAGCAAGGGCGCAAACCCTCGGGCCGACGCATCGTTCGCACGGTGAAAGCCAATACTAAACCGATCGGGTGATCCCACCGTCGACGCGGAGGTTCTGACCCGTGATGTAGGCTGCGCCATCGGAGAGGAGGAAGGCGACTGTGTCCGCGATTTCGCTCGTCGTTCCGTACCGGCCGAGCGGAATGCGGCGCTTGTAGGCTTCCTCTTCGGGGAAGCTGTCGATGAAGCCCGGCAGCAGGTTGTTCATGCGAATGTTTTGCGGTGCGAATTGGTCGGCGAACAGCTTGGTGAACGCGGCGAGTCCGGCACGGAACGTCGCCGAGGTCGGAAAATCGGGTTCGGGTTCAAAGGCGGCAAAGGTGGAGATGTTGACGATTACCCCGCCGCCCCTAGCCTGAAGATGGGGGGTGACCAGCCGGGTGATCCGCACCACATTGAGCAGGTACACCTCCAGTGCCAGATGCCACTGCTCGTCGCTGATTTCCAGCAGGGGTCCGCTCGGACCGTGGCCGGCGCTGTTGACCACCGCGTCGATGCCACCGTATTTCTGCAGGGCCGCTTCGACCAGGCGCCGAAGATCCTCGGGCTCGCGATTCGAGCCGGTGACGCCGATTCCACCCAATTCGGCGGCCAGCGCTTCACCCTTTCCCGAAGAGGAGAGGAGGGCCACGCGATAGTCGAGCTCGGCCAGCTTACGGGCGACGGTCGCCCCCATGCCGCTGCCTGCGGCTGTCACCAATGCCACTTTGGCTGTCATCGGACAATCCCTTTCTGTTGGGACAAACCTGAACTGATCCAGGGTTAAACCTTCTTCTCCAGCTCCCGCAATCTCGCGGCGTGGGATCTGAACAGGCGCTTCACATGGGACGGGGAGTGATCGTACTCTTCGAGCGCCTCCCGAACCAGCCTACGCGCCTCTTCGTTTTTTTCCATTCGGACCAGGCACTCCACCAGGGTCAGTTGGTGATCCGTGCGGGAGCTGATGCGGCACAGTTTGCGCAGGGTGGTCAGGCAGTCGTCCCGCTGTTGGTGCTCCCATTGCGCCCGGGCGAGCTCGGCCCACACCGAATACTCCTTGTACGACGGGCGCAGCTCGATCAACTTGGCCAACGGGACGATCGCCGCCCCGTAATCCCGCATCGAGAGATGGCACAGCCCCAAACCGTGCAGCGCCTCCTCGTTTTCCGGATGTCGTTCCAGGATCTCTTTGAAATGCCGCGCCGCCTCACCCTCGCGCCTCGCATCGTAGAGCGCCTGGGCCAAGGTGATGCGATTCTCCAGACTCGGCGTGGTTTTGTAGTTGTACTCGATCTGGGCCAGGGAGGGGGGACGTTTAAATAGCTGGCCGAACTTGTAATCATTTATTTTATATTTGAAGAAATAGTACACCCCGCCAAACGGTACGAGAAAAATAATGTAGTACCAATAATCGGGGAGCCTTCTCTTTTTCGCATCGACGAGCATCCACACTTTGAATGCGATGACCAATACCGGAAACAGACGAACCATCACACCACCTTTCGAGCCATTCGTACGCCCATCATCAGCATTATCCGCAGAAGGTCAAGGTACGCCCGGACGACCGGGCTCTCAGTTGGCCTCGATCGAACGGCGGCGCATCTCCTTGGCAAAGCTGAGCGCGCTACGGCGTTGGGCGCCCTTGACGAAGAAAGTGGGAAACTTCCCCTTGATGTCGGTGAAAATGTTGTACACGAATCGGCTGCCGCCACCCGGCAGGGGGGTAAATACCACGCTCGCCTTGATTCGCATGCGCACGTACCGGGGGTCGACCGGCTTGCGGGGATCGTCGATAGTGATGAAATAGAGCGCGATGGTGCCGCTGTCCGAGAAAACGCGTTTTTTGACGTGCAGCACGTAATCCCGGTCCGTACCGATCGGCATCTCGATGATATCGTAGACGATGCGCTCATCTGCCCTGTCGACCAACACTTCGCGCTTGGTCACCGCCGAGTGGGCGCTGGTATCGCGGGCATCGCCCCACCAGACCCGGGCAAACGATGCCGCGTCGGCCGAGCTCTGACCGGTCACCCGAATGTTCTCGTACGGCGAACCCTCAATCTCCTGAACTTCGAGGACAATGCCGTCATCCTCGGCCGCTTGCTGCCAAGTCGCCTGGGCTGTGAGCGGCAGCAAAAGGATTAGCGACAGCCAAAGCATCGTCATACCTCCTGGGACTCCCGTGCAGAAGCCCTGAGTTGTCCGCTCAAGTCAGGGTCAGTTCGAGTGCCTCCCCTCCTCAGGTCGGCCCTATGCGATTATCATAGGACGAGGGGGAAGTCAGTTCAAACATTTTTTGGATCAGCGATCGGACTGAGGGTCATTCGGTCAGTGCGGTGTCAACAAGCTCCTCGGCTCAAAAAAAGTCTAGTCCCGACGCACGACAACGTGGGCGAAGTGGTCAGTGAGATAGCTAACCTCAATCTCTATACCCAAATCCGGATCGTACCAGGACGACGACGTTGTGCCGTGATAGGGATGGAGGAAATGTTGATCTATGTAAGGAGCATATAGATCGTTATAATTTAACCCGCCAAGCTCGCTGTTGCGTGATCGCCCGAGTCGCATAGCGACATAGACCCCTTCGGGAATAGGACCAACGCTACTTCCTATTTGGGCGTAGTTGTTAAATCCGAGCGGTCGGCGGTATTCTACCGTGAGGTGGGTGTCGTCGTCGTCCAGCTTGATCAACAGTAACTGGGTGTAGTTGCCATAGAAAGCCTGGGTGGAATCATAGAGCCGATAGCTCTTGCTCTGATTCGGGGAAACAGTGGTCTCGATGACTTTTCCAGGCAAGAAACCCAATGTCCATTTAAAATAGGCGGAATAATGGGTCATACTACCCCATCCGCTCATGGGATCCAGATAGTTCGAATATGGCAAGATCGTGCAACTTCCCTGATTGTAGAGATCAGCCGGGAAGACCCCCCCGGGACAGCGGATCCCGAAATGATGTCCCAGTCCGAGCGCATGACCCAACTCGTGGACAAGCACGTGGCTGTTTCCATCCTCGAGCGGCGAGCTCGAGCTGTAACTGACCCCGTCGACGGCAAAACCGCCACTCCCCGCCGTGTCATTGACAATAACGATGTATTGATCAGCTGGATATGCTCGCTTGAGCGCATGGTATGTGGGCCAGGAATTGAGCCAATACGCGACATTTTCCAACACCATCCGACAGGGGGTCACTCCTGGCTGACAGAAGTACTGCCTATTGTGAGGTAACCAGTGCCACCCCTCGACCACCCCGTTCAGCTGGACTGATCGAGCGTCGATTGCCGCCTGAGTGGCATTGTAACCGGCGGAGGCCTCCTCCAGGTAATTGCGCAGACTCAGAGCGTCGGGGGAGTCATCGAAGACCATGTCGTGAACATGGGCGTTGTCAAAAGGTAGGGGTTGATCGTTCGGCGAGAACAGGAACACGGTTACGGTTAAATCGCGGGGTACTTGGCAGCTTCTGGGTGTCCGCTCCAATTCCGCCGACGGGTAGGTGTAAGCGGATGCTCCATTGACGATGTAGCGCGCCCGAAGGCGATAGTGGTACCGCTCCTGGCTCGAAAAGATGAAGGTGCCATCATGGATTATCGTCCCGTTGGTGTTTGACTGAGAAGAGACCTTTCGCCAAAGACCGGTTGTCTCCCGTTTGCGTTCCAGCACGTATTCCACGGGATCTCCCCCTAGGTATTTCCCTGGATGACTGAACAGAAACCGCACGGAGGTGCAATTGCTACCCTTTTCATCGACGCGAAAGTCGCGGGGGGTGATCGGAACGACCGTCTTTGAAAACGGCACCCCCCGTTCGACCACCTCTACCGAAGGCAAACCAATCGAATCCGGAATCGACTGTAGGTCGGTACCAAACCGTCTCTCGTCCAGCATAAAGTCCGCTGATTCCACCGATGTCTTCTCGGTGTGTTCTTCGAACTCGCCAACGCTCCTTTCCACAACGCAGCCGGCAAGCAGTATGACGGCGATCGACAAGTGAATCATCCTTACATGGTGAGTTGACATCATTTACCCTTTCTCCTTTTAAGCCTAGACGGCGAGCCGCGTTCGTTTGGCTATTTTTGTTTCAATAGCACCGCAGTAATAACACCGGTTCGACAGGAGCTAGGAACCTCCGCCTAGAAAAAGCTCAGAAACCGATGTCTATTCCCCGAGGATGGTTCCTAGCTGTCCGGTTCTCGGTGTTCATTGGTTGTGGGTGCGCGTCCTCGAAACAAAAACGAAAAGGTGTAACAGATCTGAACCGCAAATTTAAAATTAACAAAACAGAGGATTACAACAATGAAATACGCATGTTTTATCTTAGGTCTCGTAGCGTTAATTGGATGTGAGGAGTTCGAACACTCACCATCGGCTGCCCTCGTCGACGAATCGACGGAGGTCAGCAAGTCAGCAATCACTACAATGTCAACCCATGATTTTGTGGCAACGCCAGACAACCTGTGGGTCGAGATAAGGACCAAAAACGATGTGCCGAGCAGGTGGCTCAGACATATCTCGTTCTGCAAAACCGGATCAGACGACTGCATCGACGTGCCGGTATTTTTTGAAAGAGTGTCGGCCAGTGATCCCAGACGCTTTATCGGAACGGCATTCTCTGCTGACAACTCGCTGGCGGCGTTGAAACGGTTGTCTCATGCCAACAATCGCGCCTATTGGGACAGCATGTTCTTTACCAACAAGGGATTCAGGACCCATCTGAATATACAGAACTTCAGCGCAACGATTATGTACGACTGGGACAATACCGATCAAATTCGCGATTGTGAAGACGATGTCATGAGGTCGTGCAAAAAGATCCAGATTGCCCGAATGGACAACGTCTACCTGGGAGGACCGGGATCGAAAATCTTCTTGTTACCCAGGTGGGGCCGATATCTGTATATCCGCGATCAACTCTTTTCGCACGGAATCACGAGCTTTACGTTCAATGATCTGGTTTGGAGCATGATCGACGATCTGGGCAAAAGCGGAACCGACTTGGGCCCGGAGGTAAACAATCCCAAGTACGGTGGCAATGAAGAAATGGCCTCCATGTGCAGCGAGGCGGTGTCCTGGTATTACCATAATATGAAAGACAGCTACGCCTGGTATGATGAAGAATTTCTTTTTGGTGCGGTACACTCGGATCTGGCGTGGGTCTTCATCAACGCAGGCCGTCTGTATTGCTACAAGCACGATGAAGAGTCATTTGTTCGTACAACCGGAATCGAGATTGATGGAACAGTTCACTGGCATCCGGCAGGTTATCAATACATTCCTCAAGCAGGAGACTACCTCACTCGCTGGGATAACGGCGGCAATAACGGCCATGCGATGATGATGGTCGGCTGGCTGGAGGGCAATCCTTGGGCCGAAGAAGATGTGGCAGTAGTGCTCAGCGGCCCAGGGCCAGTAGTCGAATCGCTACGCCGGGTTGGTCCAGAGGAAGTATTGAGGCGCAACAACTATTGTGTTGGCAGGATGCCCAACTGTGCCTATCTGGAACCCAATACCGGCCAGCGATGCTGCAAAGTCGGCGAACAGGCAATATGGGATCCGCGGGGATTGTTTCTCAGGTGCAGATGAGTCGGCAGTAATCGGACCAATTGTAGAATAATTACCCCTCTGGGTTCTTAGATCAATTTGCAGCGGTGTTTGTTCTTTCGGAAGGGGATGATGGTGTCCCGTTCAACGGTAACCAGGCTGTGTCAAGCACGGCTTCGACCCAAAACCTATTTAAAAAGGAGTAACAGGGATGAACCTTAAAAGTATGACATTGTGCTGCCTTAGTTGCGTTGTTTTGGCTTGCGAGGGTGGCGACTGGAGCGACCTGCACGACGATGCAGAACAGGCGGAAAACCAGCAGCATGCTGGAAACGACCGTGCTGAGACTGAAATTGTAAACGAAGTTGATGACCAGGAGTGGGAGCGGCTCGCGCAGAGGACCCTCGCCGCTGACACGGTGCAGGAATACAACAACGACGACTCGGCCAGGGCAGGAGTTTGCGCCACCGAAGAGGGCTGCAACAACAACGCAGCTGGAAACTACTCAGTCGCGATCGGATCATCGAACAGTGCTATCGCGCACAACTCAGTTGCCATCGGGGTCAGCAATAGCACCGGCGGCGGCTATGGTGGTGTGGCGATTGGCTTGGAAAATATCGCCAATGGATACTACTCTACATCACTTGGCCGAGGTACAAAAACAGAAAACAACTATTCACTATCGACAGGCTATTATACACAGGCGACCGGCTATGCCAGCACTGCGATGGGTTATAAGATTCGAGCAACAAACGCGCACACATTTGCGATTGGCTTGAGTCGCATGAACGACTACTCCTGCAATCAGGCCAATTCGATGTGCATCATGGGAGGAAAAGTCGGCATCGCCACGTCAAACCCGCGATTCGAATTATCGGTAAAGGGGACGGTCGAGGCGGACGAGCTTATTGTTCAAGCGGTACAACCAGACTATGTCTTCGGCTCGGGATATGATCTGATGACGCTGGAAGAGGTCGATGATTTTATCAAACAGAACAACCATCTTCCGGGGATCCCCTCCGCTCAGGATGTCGCTGAGTTCGGTGTATCCATCGGAGACTCCCACGCAAAATTGCTTCAAAAAATCGAAGAACTGACACTGCACCTAATTGAACAGAACAAGACCATCAAGAAATTGGAGAGAGCGCTGCAAACGACGCAGAGTTGACATGCTACGCCCACCGGGGAATCGCATTGGCTCCGGTGTTAATGTTGAATTTTGGTCGTACAGTGTATGAGAGGAAAGAATATGAAGAAATTTTTTTTCCAATTTGGTGTTGGAGCGATTATCACCACGATAACACTCCGGCTGATGGCGATGGAGTCTGTCGCAGACGTAAAAATTGTCCCCATTGAAGAACGATTCATGGAGCAGATCTTGAATGATTTTTCCAATCGGCATGCAGTAGCTGTTCCAATTCTCGAGCGGCAGAGCTTTAAACAGCTCAACATCGGCGAGGACGTTGTAGTTTACTCTCACCGAAAAATCGGTGCGGCAAAAGTCGAGAAGGACAAAATCAACTACCAATTCGACGCGCGAAGCGGTCAGTTGAAAAGCAGCGTTGTGAGTTGGAGAGATGATTTGCCGGATGTGTTGCCCAAAAATCTACTGAGCAGCATGGATGCAGAAATTTTGGTTCGAGGGGAGTTCCCCGGTTTCACTATCAGCTACGTCCAACTAACGTATATTTCACCCTCCACAGCCATCTTTAGGAGTTTCGACACTCCTCGAAATCCGGTTTGGGTCGTTGGCGGAGAAGTTGACGATCGGGCGCGCATTCTGGTCATCGACGGCATGACCGGCGACTTCTTGGGTGAGGGATCGGTACCTCCCCATCGGTACACGTATTTATCGGTATTTGACATCACTGAAGATCCACATGGAACTTGGCAAAACATGACCGAAAATGCGCACGAATGGTATGCGGTGTTGATGAACAAAAATTTTCGATATACCGAGGATTATTATTCTGGTTCGGTTGGAAAAGCGTACTTCGAAATATTGATTTCAAATCCTTCAACCACAATGTTCTACGAGATGAACCATGGGGGATTTTATGAGTTCTCGCACAACAATTTCACCGTCAGCGGTGTGGATGTGCACAATTGGATGAGTGATCGGACCAAGATGATGTTCACCTTTATCGCCTCGTGTGAAGGGATGTGCAAAACAGAGAATCCTTTTCCCGGCCATCACGTTTTGGCGCACGAGTTTCAAAAGGGATCCAACCAATACACAGCGACAGTCGGCTACTGTCATATGGGCGAAAATACAACTTGTGAACCAAATTGTTGGCCCGATGCCCTGGACTGGCAGGACACCTACTTTGGATATCTAGCTGACGGCATGACCATCGGAGCAGCTTTTCATCAAGCCAGACTGGATTATCCCGGTTGTTTCGAGCACAACCAGTGCATCAAGGTCAGCGGCGATCTCAACTTTAGTTTTGACGACGAAGAGTATGAATTCGTCGACGACCCGGCCCATATTTACATTGGGGAGTTTCAAAATTTCAGAGGTCGGCAACTCGTATCCGTAGCGGACTACGGAAAAACATTGGTCGTACACGGAGACGGAACCAACGGAGGTGCTCTGACTCTCGGATCACAGAATAAAATTGTGATTGAGCATGGCTTCGTCGCCCAAAAGGGCAGTTGGGTGCGAGCGTTTTTGGAGTAGCAAGGCCAGGAGAATCGGCAGGCTATGGACTCCAGGTATCAGAGAAGATACCCAACTGAGAGTCCAGTACTTCTCCCCACTGTGGGCACCAAAAACCAGGCGGTGGCATCGTTTTTTTGCCGGTGCTCACTCCAATAGGCCTGGCGCTTCACCACTCCCCAGATGAGCAGTCCGGCCGCGCACAGCTGTATCGCCGACCAGCTGACCATTGCTGCGGTGTACTCGGCGCTGTCCGAAATGTCGACCACATCGCCCAGGATGGGGCCGGCGAACGGCACCCACAGCACCTTGGCCACCTCACCGCAGTCGGTACAGTTGTCCTTGATCGCAGCGGCGAAGATCGACCCGGCGATGCCGATGCCCCAGGAGGCCCCAAAGGCGATCGCGCCGATGCGAATCGTCTTTCTGATGCCACGGGGGGTTCGCAGCTCGGGCTGGGCGACTATCTCCGTCGGTTTTTCCCCGGTTTTCTCGACAGCCGGCAAAGGACCGGCCGTCTCGTTCGCCTGTTGGGCCGACAGGGGATACGCGCCAATCCAACATGCCGCCGCTGTGCCGATCGTCAGGTATCGCGTTGTTCTGTTCATCGAAACTCTCTCCTTCCCGCTTATTGCGGCACAGCCCTGACCGCCCCATCCCCATCTCCGCCATTGCCGGCCAACAGCACGATTTTGTCCGCATCCTTGAGCACCCGCAGGGTAGGAAGGGAGGAAAAGACCTGGATCGGCGGTACGGTGGGCTCGGCGACAAGGGTTCGGAAGGTGGCGCCGTCATCGCAGCTGACCTCCAGCTGAAACGACTTCCGCAGCACGAACAGTGTGTCGGACAATTCCTCATGCCGGGCGAATCCGACCACGTCTCCGTAGTAACCGGCGCCGGGAAGCCGATCGGAAATATCGGTCCAGCTGCTCGCCCCATTTCGGCTCTCAAAGAGTTGGACCCCGGCGCCCGCATATATCAAACCTCCGACATCCGCGCTGAGGGCCTTTACTTCTGCCTCGAGCATCTGTTGGTTGGCCGCATTCCAATTCCCGCCGCGGTTGACCGTTTTGAATACCCCTTGATTCCATGTCCCGGTGTATACCACATCCGGATCATCCGGGGCGACTGCCAGAACAATCACGCTGTTCGACAAGCCGTTCGATGCGTCGACCCAGCCCGTCCCCGAGTTATCACTGCGAAACACCTCGTCCCCTTCAAATCCATAGAGCGTCTTGGGATCTGAGGGCGCTGACACCATACCGGTGAACCCCCCGGTGGAGCTGGTCAGGTTATCGGCACGCAGCACCCAATTGAGCCCATCATCTGTTGAGGCATACACCGCATCCCCGGCAGCGGCGCAGTACTCGATTCCCCCGGTCTCCTGACAGATCACCAGCGCATCGACGGTCTCCCCGCCCGGGAGACCCGTACCCGATGCGTCCCAGTGGGCGCCGTAATCGATGCTGCGGTACACCCCACTGCCCGTGCCGGAAGCATACACCGTGGCATCGGACGTCGGCGCGGCGAGATGGGTGTAGATATGGGACGGCAGATCATCGATCCCATTCCAGCTGGTCACCTTGCCGCTCTCCCACCAGCTGCAATACGGCGGTTCCCCCGTGTCCGTGTCGGTATCCTGTTGGTCAGTCTCGCTATCGGAATCTGTGTCCTCACCGGTATCCGTATCGATATCAGGCTCGTACTCAAATACCACCCGGACGCCGCCGTCGTCGTCGGTCCCGCCGAGCAGAATCACCTCACCCAGGGCGTGCAACACGGTGAACGCCGGAGCATTGAACGACGTCGAAATCGACGGTGTGGGTTGGGCGACCAACGTATCAAAGGAGTCGCCACCATCACAGCTGACCTCCACCTGGAACATCGAGCGCAGCACGAAAAGTGTGTCGAGTAACTCATCGTGCCCGGCAAACCCCACCCCGCCGCCGCCGCCGGGCAGATGATCCGTCACGTCGACCCAACTGGCCGCCCCGTCCCCGGATCTGAGCAACCGATCACCGGTCGAGGCGTAGACCACTCCTGCTCCTGCCGCGTAAACAGCCTCAACTATATCATCGAGCATCCCCTGATTGGCCGCTTGCCAGCTCTTGCCCCGATCGACGGTTTTGAACACCCCGCGTCCGGAAAACCCCAAGCCCGTGCCGGCATAGACTACGTCCGCATCATCCCGGGCCACGGCCAACGCCCTGATGTAATCGTCGGTGGGCAGATCATCCTGGGCCAGGACCCAACCGATGCCGGCATTGTCACTGCGCTTGACCGTATCACCGGCGAAACCGTAAACCGTTTGACGGTCAGTCGGCGCCGAGACCAGACCGTCGAATCCACCGGAAGAATTGGTCACGCTGTCGGCCCGCAGGGTCCAGCTCTCCCCGTCGTCCGTAGAGGCGTAAACCGAATTCCCCACCGACGCACAGAGCTCACTCTTGTCGGTATTGCAGACGACCAACCCATCGACGACCTCACCGGGCAGCCCGGTGCCGGACGGTTGCCAGCTCGCCCCGTAGTCGGTGCTCTTGAACACCCCTGCCCCGCTGCCGGCGGCATACACGATAGCGTCAGACTGAGGGCTGGCCAAAAAGACGCGAATGTTCGACGGGAGATCGGCTATCAGGGACCAGCTGGCCACCGACCCGTTCACCCACCAGGGGCAGTCCCCATCGGAATCCGTATCCGAATCCGTATCGCTGTCCGCATCCGTATCACTGTCCGTATCCGAATCGCTGTCACTGTCCATATCCGCATCCGTATCACTGTCAGCGTCACCGTCGCTGTCTGTGTCGGAGTCGGCATCACTGTCACTGTCTGTATCTGTATCTGTATCTGTATCGGTGTCGCCATCGCTGTCGGCGTCGCTATCCGAGTCCGTATCGCCGTCGGCGTCCGCATCCGTATCCGAATCAGAATCCGTATCCGTATCCATATCCGCATCTGTATCGGTGTCCGTGTCACCATCCCCTGCCCCCCCATCCGAAAACTCGATATCATCCATGACGCCGGTACAACCGACGACGTGGAATCCGAGCACAACCGAGATTACGGCCCAGCAGTGCATCCGCCTGATGTTGATTCGTGACATCTAGAACCTCCCAGTCAATGTGGCCCCGGCAAAACCCGGTCCCACCGAGGGGGATACGGCCACCGGTGACCGGTCCCTCTCCCCCTTGTACGAGAAAAACAGCAGCGCCCCACCGGCCACAGCCAGTGTTCCCCCAACCGTCAGCATCACATTGGTGGTCACGGCCAAGGTGTCCCGGCGGTCCAGATCACCGCCCCGGTTCTCCTCTGTGCAGAGGCCGTCACCACACTCCTCTTTGAGCTCCGCGTTCAGCCCCAGGGCCATCACCCCGGTGACCACACCACCGATCAGAGTGCCCGCACCGACCGCTGCAGCGAGCCAGCCCGCCGTCTTCAGTCCGACCCGCCGGGATGCTGTCGACGGGAGGGATTCGGGCTCGGCTTCCCGCGGGGCATCGGTCGGCGGGGCCGGTCTTGCGACAGTCGCTGGTGGGACAGCAGTTTGGGATTCGGTAACGGTTGGCTCGAGCTCGGCGCTGATCGTCACTTCGGCATTTGACGCCACCTGCACCGTGGTGCGCAATGGCACATAGCCCTCCTTGATTACCCGCACGGTATGCACCCCGGGATCCAGCAACAGCGGCTCATCGAATTGGGTCCGTTCGACTTCCCGATCGTCGATCAATACTTTGATCCCAACCGGTGCATCCGCGATCCGCAGTCGACCGACGAGCGGCTTCAGCTGAGCGATCGCCGCTTCGGCGTCCCGGCGCATATCCGGTTTGATCATCCCGCCCCCCTCCTCGAGAAATCGCTTAAAGGTGGCGATGGCCTCCACGTAGCGGTAGAGGGCCTTTTGACACATCGCAATGTTGTACAGCAGCGCCGGCTTGGGGTAGAGCCGGTGCGCCTCCTGAAACGCGTCGAGCGCGGCCGGATAGTTCTCCTGTTTGATGTATTCGATTCCCTGGCTGGCCCGCTCCTTGCCTTTGGTTTCATCGTCGGACGGACCACACTCGGCGTCCAGGGTCCAACCCAGCAGGAAGGTGCTAACGGTGAGCGACATCACGACCATTGGGCGAGAGGTGTGTATCATTTTTGTCTCCTCGATGGGGTGCAGCGAATCGACCGCACCTTACCAAAGCCCAGATTTTAGCGTCAATTGCTTTTTCCACCGTTCAACCCTCCGAAATCACGCAATTAATTCACACTCCCGGCTATCCGGCGGGCACAAATGTGTACTCATAGAGATGGCTGTCAGTGGCGGACAGATAGATCCGATTGACACCATCATCGCGGCCCGGGCCGATGGCCCCGCCCAGCGGTTCCACATCGAGGGGCACCACCGAGGTTGTCGACCACTGCTGCCCGTGGGTGTATTCGAACAGCTGCAACGAGCCGCTGTCGGTCCCCTCCCGGACGCCGTAGAGTCGGTTCAGGCCGTCGTTCCGCCCGTCCGCCACGGCCATTCGGTAGGTGTCCTGCTCGCCGATCCGCTGCTCCAGCCACCTGTCCTCCTGCCAAAACAGCTCCACCAGACCGTCGTTGCCGGCAAAGTAGAATCGCGTGACGCCGTCGTTTCGCCCGTCACCGGCGGCGAGCTGGGAGAGGTCGTGTTCGAGGATCAGCGAGTCGGTGTGGGTCCACGCCCCCTCTGCCCAAGTGAACTCCATCAATCGGTTATCCATGTTGAGCACCCCGTAGAGCCGCGTCGTGCCATCATTCCTCCCGTCGGCCAACAGCAGTTGGCCGAGATTTTGGCCCCCGGTGTCGATCGTGCGACTGCCCCACGCCCCGACGAAACTCAGCTCGGTCACCTGCTCCCAGTCCGCCACGTAGAGACGGGTTTCGCCTTCGTTACGCCCGTCACCGGCGACCAGGTGGTTGGTGAAGCCGAGATCCGTCACTATCTCCTCCACCACCCATTGGTCATCTACAAAACGCAGCTCGCTGACGTTGTGGCCGTAGGTGTAGAGCCTCGGATTTTCATTGGTCCCGACGCGGGCGACGAGCACCCCGTCCAATGAGAACAGATCGGTTGCGGCAACCGCACTCGTCCACGTATCGGCGGCAAACCCGTGTTCATTCACCCGCGAGCCCGCACCGGCCGGTTCGTCGACCGAGTAGATCCGGCTCGACCCGTCTCCGCGACCATCGCCGATCACCATCATTCGTTGATTCGCCAGGGTCAACCCGAGATCAGCCCGTTCCCACACTCCGCCCAGATCTGTGTCCGCATCCGTATCGGTGTCGGCATCGCTATCCGTGTCCGTATCGGCATCACTGTCCGTGTCCGCATCGCTGTCGGTATCCCCATCCCCGCCCGCATCGGTCGCCCTGCCGTCGCCGCCCTCACATCCGACGCCTGTCAGCATTACCAGACACCACCAAGTCACTATCATGGATTTGTTCATCAGTTGCTCCTTTACAAGATCGGTGTTCGGGGTCGGGCAGTGAGCTCGTAGACCCGGCTGTCCTGGGCGGTGATGTAGATCCGCTCGACCCCATCGTCCCTGCCGTCCCCGCAGGCCAGATCCACGGCGGTGGTGTCCAACCGTTTGCCCGACGTGGTCGACCACCCGTTGTTGAACGAGTATTCGATGAGGTAGGTCTGGGCGCTGTACACTCTGGTGCGGCCGTCATTTCGGCCCCGGCCGATGCCGATGGCCACGGCGGGTTGAGTGGCCAGCGGTTCGCCAACCCATTGGTCCCCGCTCCAGGTCAGCTCGTCGATGCCGAACTCACCGCAGATATACAACCGCACGACGCCGTCGTTGCGCCCATCGCCCGCCACAATACCCGCGACCGATCGGTCCAGCGGAATGGTCCCCTCCACGCTCCATGCGCCGGCCTTCCAGGAGAGCTCGACAATCGACCCGTCGTAGTAACGCTCGACCGCATAGAGGCGGTTGGTCCCGTCGTTTCTGCCATCTGCCAACACCAACTCGTTCACATCGGCACCGCCGGTTTCGACGGTCAGGTCGCTCCAGGCGCCGACAAAGCTGGCCTCGATGATCGAATCCCAACTGACTCCATAGAGCCGCTGCTGATCGTCGTTTCTGCCGTCCCCCACCACCAGCGCGTCAACCGACGACAGCGTTTCTTCGAAGAGTCGCTCCTGGACCCAATGCCCTGCATCTGCTTCAAACGCAAACTCGAACAGTCCCCCGGCGGCAGCGTAGAGACGGGGCGCGTCGTGCACCCCGATCGCGCCGATCCCCAGCGCCCGAATACCACCGGTATCCTCGCCCAATTGAAGCCGCTCCCACTCGGCCCCGGTGTAGGTGTGCTCGTGAAGCCTTCCCTCTCCCATGCCGAATCCACTGTCGCCGGTGTACACTCGCGTCACCCCGTCCCCGCGACCGTCCCCGATCTCTACCGGCCCCTGCTCATCGAGGCTAAGAGCGATCTCCAGCTTCTCCCACTCCACCGGAACGTCTCCATCTCCATCCGCATCCGTATCCGCATCGGCGTCCGAGTCCGTGTCGGTATCGGCATCGGCGTCGGTGTCGGTATCCCCATCCGCATCGGTGTCGGTGTCGGTATCGCTATCCCCGTCCGTATCGGTGTCGGTGTCGGTATCACCACCGCCGTCCGGATGGGTCTCGGAATCATCACCACATCCTCCGGCAGTCAAGATGGGCAAAAGGGCTACCATAAGTGGGATCACTCGCTGCATGGTCAAAACCTCCGTTTCCATCGGGGAGAAAATCCCCAACCCGGTTCCATCGATGCCCTGTTTGGCGAGGGCGATCGGGGTAATTGCCAAAACCGTACCAGACGGCCGGCAGCGCTCCCCACCCCCTCACACTGGCACCTAACTCACTGAAATTGCGGAAAGAACTCGCGCACCAGATTTAAATCCGAATCTCTCGCGGGCGCCGGAGGTGTTATTTGCGGTGCGTTGATGTAACGTGGGCGGTCACCACCCGGTTAATCATCGAGGGGCACAAAGGTGGTGCCGAACCGGCCTTTGACCTTTTCCTCGGTTTGGTCGTCCGAGGGGGACGGGGCGATGCGCCTCTTCTTTGCCCGTCTACTTCTCGGCCGGGGTGGGTCGGCGGGCACCGACGGCTGGGCGCGACGCTCAAAGGCGGTATCCCGCTCTTCGATTTCCGCCGGCGCAGGGGAACCGGTGATCGCCGGTGCTGGCGTCGGTTCAGGGATCGACCGAGCCGATTCTTCCGGCGGGGTGGCGACCGCCTCGACCTCCACGGAGGGCTCGCTCGGTTTATCGCCGGGGCGAAATACAGCAAAGGCGATCGAGCCGACCAGCGCAATTACCGCCAGGGCGA
>JANQET010000423.1 GCA_028278265.1 Myxococcota bacterium | reverse complement strand
CGCCAAACAGGTCGTCCGATTCGGCCCCCTCGACACCACGCCGTACGACTGGACCCCACGCTTCGACGTGGCCAACGGCCCCTACATTCCATTGACCGTGGATGTGTTTCCTCTCAAGCGCAATGCCTTTGCCAAGCTGAAACGGGTTGAGGAGGACGGGAACCGGTCCTCGAAAAATACTGTCCTCGCCCCCAATGGGGTAGGGCCGCTCGGCGGTAAACGGCTGGGAATCATCTCCACCGCCTTGCCCGCCCTGTGCCTGCTGGAGAATCTCGAAGAAGCCGAGGTGCCGATCGACCTGCTCAAACTCGGCATCACCTATCCCCTGGCGCGGGGAAAAATCAGCGAATTTCTCAAAAATCACGATGAAGTGTTGCTCGTCGAGGAGCTCGACCGGATCTTCGAGCTCGAAATCAAAACCCTAGCCTATGATTCAGGCACCCCTTGCCGGATCCTGGCCCGCGGGGATGACGAGGACATGATGGGCGAGTTCGATCCGATCAAAACCTGGTCTCTGCTGTCCAAAGCCTGGCCGGATCATTTTCCCGATCGAAAGGCGCAGCGGTCGGTCGCTGAGGTCTCCCCTCGCCTGCCCCAAATGTGCCCGGGTTGCGGCCATCGCATCGCCTTTCACTCAGTGAAAAACGCACTGGAAAAAGAGGCGATCACCGTGGGGGACATCGGCTGCCACACCATGGGCTACATGATCCCGTACCAGATGGGGCAGCTGCTGTTGTCGATGGGCCATTCCCTGGGCAGCGGCGCCGGCTTCGCCATTGGCAACGAAACGCGCAAAGTGGTGACGTTTTTGGGCGACTCGACCCTATTTCACGCCGGCTTCCCGGGCATTGTCAACGCCATCGTCAACAATCACAACATCACGCTGGTGCTATTGGACAACGGCACCACCGCGATGACCGGACATCAGCCGCGGGCCGGATCCGGCGAAATCGGTGATAAGATTTCGTTTGAAGAGCTCTTTAAAACGCTGGGGGTGAAGTTCTATCGCGAGACCGACGCCTACAACGGGGCCAAAGTGGTCGAGTACGTCAAAGAGGCGCAGCAATTCAAGGGGTTTGCCGTGGTCAACGCCAAACATCCCTGCATGCTGCTGTTCAGCCGCAAAAGGCGCAAAACCATGCCCGACGCGGTCTTTCCCCGGGTGGGCGTTGATCAAGCGACCTGTGACCGCTCGATGGTCTGCCTGCGGGAGTTTGGCTGTCCCTCCTTTGTGCACAATGAAGACGGCTCGATCACCGTCCATGAGGATTTGTGTATCGGTGACGGCTCGTGCGTCCAGACCTGTCCGGTCAACGCCCTGGCCATTCAAAAGCCCGGAGGTGCGAAATGAGCGCTAAAAATCTTCATTTGAGCGGTGTGGGTGGTCAGGGCATCGGGTTGTTGGCCGATGTGCTCGCTCGCGCTTGTATCGCCGTGGGACACACCCTGATCGGCTGCGATACTCACGGGCTGGCCCAGCGGGGCGGCACCGTGGTCTCTCACCTGCGGTTGGGCACTGGTTCGCTCTCCCCCCGCGTTCCCGTGGGGCAGGCGGATGTGGTGATTTCGTTAGAACGGCTGGAGGCGTTTCGCGCCACCGAGACGATGCTCAGGCAGGGCGGTACGGTGGTCTACTACGACACGGTGTACCAACCGATGCACGTGCGTCTCGGCCTGAACAGCTATCCTACGGTCGGCGACCTCAACCAAGCGGCCGAGGCCCATCGGGCGCGGCTCGAGCGGGTGTTTCTCGAAGCCCTACCCGATCCGCGGATGCAAAATGTGGCGCTGCTCGGTCGGGTCGCATCGATGCGCTTGATCGAAAACGTGACCTCTGACACGATTGAGCACGCGCTGGTCGAAGCCCTACCGCCGGCGGTGTTGGAGAAAAACTTGGCTGTCTTCAAGCAAGCGGCAGCAAACGGGGAAAACTAGGGCAACACACTGAAGAGATGAACGAAACCGCCAAGCTTCACCGGGTACAAAGAGGGCTCGAATTGCCCATCGCCGGTGCACCCAGCTCAGCAGATATCGAGCCCGGACCGACGCTGACTCGAGTGGCCGTGCTCGGTGCGGATTTTGTCGACCTCAAAGCGAGAATGGCCGTGGATGTGGGGGATCCGGTCAAGCGCGGCCAGTTGCTGTTCGAGGACCGTAAAAACCGCGGGGTGCGCTACACCTCGCCGGCCGCGGGAACGATCACAGCGATTCACCGGGGCGAGCGACGGGCCCTCCAATCGGTGGTAATCGCCCTCGACGACAGCGAGCGAAGCGGTACCGCCCCACCGCCGGAAGTGTCGTGCAGTACCCATACCGGACAACCCATCTCCTCGCTCACAGCCACCGCCGTTCGCGAGACATTGATTGAGACCGGTCTTTGGACCGGGATTCGCTCGCGGCCGTTCAATCGGGTGCCCGCACCGTCGAGCAGTCCCCGTTCGATTTTTGTCACGGCGCACGATTCCAACCCCCTCGCGCCTCCCGTCGATCTGGCGCTCACCGGTCATTTCGATGACTTTCAGGCCGGTCTGCAGGTCCTCGCCCAATTGGCCGAGGGAAAGAAGATCTACCTCTGCCGCGCCCCCGGATCATCGATTCGGCCAGAGCACCAACCGCAAATCGAAACCCACGAATTCGCGGGCGCCCATCCGGCCGGCACGGTCGGGATGCACGTTCACCATCTCGATCCGGTGGCCCTCGATCGGGTGGTCTGGCACGTTGGGTATGGGGACGTGGCGGCGATGGGGCACTTTTTTCGCACCGGCAAACTACTGGTCGAACGGGTGATTTCCCTCGCCGGCCCCCAAGTGGAGGCCCCCCGGTTGGTGCGCACGCGGCTGGGCGCCTCCCTGTCCGAATTAACCGCCGGCGCCCTACGGCCCGGTCCGAACCGGGTGGTGTCCGGGTCGGTTTTCAACGGCCGCACCGCAAAACAACCCCACTTCGATTTTCTGGGACACTTTCACCACCAGGTCACCGTGCTACGGGAAACCGACAGCCGCCGCTTCATGGGGTGGTTGGCCCCGGGGAGCGATCGCTTCTCCGTGCTCCGGCTGTTCGCCTCCAAATTGCTGGCT
>JANQET010000418.1 GCA_028278265.1 Myxococcota bacterium | reverse complement strand
ACCTGGGCGGTCCAGTAATCCGATTGGCTGGTGGGATAGCCGTTGCGATAACCGGTCTCGGTCAGGGCGACCAATTTGCCCCGCGCAGCAGCGTAGTCGATGAACCCGGCCAGCTGGTTCAAGAAGGTTGCCGTTGAGATCGCCTCGCCGAGCTCGTAGCCGTCGTAGCCGATGATGTCCACGTAGTCATCCCCGGGGTAGAAGGCAAAGCTGCCCGACTTGTCCGGTGACCAGGCGTAGAGCAGGTTGTGGACATCCCGGGAGAGGATGTAATCGACGGTGAGCCGGTAGAGCTGTTTGAACTGGTCTGTGGTGCAGTTGTCCCGACCCCACCAGAACCAGCCGCCGTTCATCTCGTGGAACGGCCGGAAGATCAGCGGAAATCCCAGCTCTTGAACCACCGGAATCAGCTCTTTGTCGATGATCCAGTACAACCAGTCCCGACTCTCATTGGTGTTCTCGACAATTTGGGTGCACAGCTCGGCGTTGCTCGTCGGGTCGTTGAACGCCCCCCAACGGCCGTCCAGGTGCCAGGCGTAACCGGTGAGCGCGCCCCGATCGTAGGCCTGTCTCATCGCGGTGAGATCCCATGCGGTAAAAGTGGGGTCCGGGTCGTACCACATGATATCGCTCTCGTGGAAGCCGGGATGGCTTCCCACGATATCGTCGCAGTCGGACTGATCGAGGTCGCCGTTTTTGCCGTCCGCATAGCGGAGCGTGGTCGGGTTGGCTTGGCCGAAGATAATCTGCTCGGACTCGGCGAGCTCGCGCAGCGCGGCGTAGAGCCGCTTTGTCTCCCCGGTCGCATCCCCGTCAATCGGTCCGGTGGCGTCGGTGTCGCCGTCCCCGTCCCCGTCGCTGTCACCGTCGGCATCCCCTCCGGCAGAAGCGTCGTCCGTGCCATCGTCCGTCCCGTAGGCGCAGCCGACGAGCAACGACGTGCCCCACAGGGTGAGCATCCACAGCCGGAGCCGGAGAGGGGTGTGTGCAAAAGGGGGTGGTTTCATCAGTTCTCCTCGACGATGCGGCTGCCGTCGGCCATCGAACAGTTGGGGATCGCGGTCAGCAACTGGTCGCGGGTCGATGGGTCGCCGTGGTAAGCCCAGCCAGCGGCCACGAATCGGGCCGCCAGGTCGATGGAGTCGTGGGTCATGCGGGTGGCGACGTCGGAAAACCGGGTCGATGCCGTATCTACCGAGCGCAACCAAAACGATTGCCCGACCGATGAGGCCAACCCGAAAGCGGCCAGGCTGCACTGCCAGTGCCACAGTCGAGAACGGCCGGGTGTTTTCCGGTGGATCTCCGCCAAGGCCTGCCGGGCGTGTCGGATCCAATTGTGCGGTGGAAAGAGCAACAGTTTTTGCCGGGCGTAGGGCGTGCCGATTCCCGGGTGACCGAGCAGGAGCTGGTGCACGTGGTAGTCCATCTGATCTTCGATGGCTTTGTGCTCGCCGGCCTGCTCGGCTTCGCCCACTCCTCGAGCGAGAACTTCGGCCTCGATGGCACGGTGAAAGAGAATATCTACCGCGTAGTGGGTCAGGGCCCCCAGGGCAAAGGCCAGCTCGGCTTGTCCGCAGGCTCGGTCGAGCAGGGCGATCATCAGCCGTCGGGGGGTTCGCACGTGAATCGCGGTACCCCAGGCATTGAAGGTGATGTTGCGATGGGTGGCGGTGCGTAGGCCGTTGAGCCAGAGTCGCTCGTAGTACGGCAGATCCACGAAGACCGCACCCAATCGATAGCTGGTCGCATATCTGTCGAGCATCGAGCGGATGTCGGGAGCCACTTCCGGCCGGGTCGCGACCCGATCCGCGATGGTCACGTGGGAGAGGGTTCCGGCCACCGTCAGCCCCCCAGGGGTGGACGGGTCGGGGTGTCGACGATTTCGAGGGTCATCTCCTCTTTCAACGCTTCGAGCAGCGCCTCGACCTCTGCGCCGAAGTCCGGTGACACCAGGAGATCGATGATGTCGACGGTGTCATCTCGTGTCGTGGGGGTGGCCAGCCCATCGTGGGACTCGAGCAACCACTTGAGGTAGCCGATATCCTTTTTCTCGATTCGTATGGAGTAGACGAGCATTTTGGTGGGTGACGCGCTCATATTGGCAGTAGTTACACCGCACCGACAGCAGGAATGCAATATTTTCTGAGCGAGACCAGGTCGCTTTTTTGACTTGATGTAGGATGTTTGACTACAATCAATTCGGAACGACGTGCGAGGATTTTTTTTGCGGGAGAAGGTGCGATGATTCGGCAATTAACAGAGCTCCAGAGGGTGGTGATCGGCGCGACCGTTTGGTTGGCCTTGGCCGGCGTGGGATGTGCCGCGCAGGAGCCGTCGCTGAAAAAGAAAGTGCGCGCACTGGAGACGGAGGTCGCCCGGTTGCAGGCGGAGCGGACCAACCTGGCGGCGCGCAACAGCGCGCTGGACGACGAGGCGGTGGTGCTCAAGAAGAAGCTCGAGCGCTGTCGGAAAAAGGAGAGCCCCAAGGCGCTCCAAGTGGTCCGGTTGAGCCCCGGGCAGGAGGAGCTCCGGGCAGAGCCCTCCCGGCACGTTCCCCAACACCCGCCCTCAGCGACCATCTCGACCGAGTCCCGTCGCCCCCAATTGACCCTGATCGGCAACCGCGCGGCTCGGCCGGCCGCTCCCCGTCCGGCGCTGGATCGCAAGTTGAGCACAGGAGACTTCAGCTCGTTCGGCGCAGACAATCTGGGGGTGATGGGCAAGTCCGGTTCTTCCGCACAGGGGCCCGCGATGGACCGTTTTCACGCGGCCTATCAGGCCTACATGGCCAATCGCTTCGATGAGGCGTTGAGCGGATTCGCCCAATTTATCGCCGACGAGCCCAACCACGGGTATGCGGACAACGCCATTTTTTGGCGGGGGATGTGTTTTTTGGCACAAAAGCGCTTTCCCAAGGCAATAGGCGAGTTCGGCCGACTGCTCAAGCGGTATCCCCGGTCGGAGAAGGCTCCCTCGGCGATGTACCGCACCGGATTTGCCTACGATCAGCTCCACGATTTCGACAAAGCAAAGGAATGCTATTTTCAGCTGGTTGACCGTTTTCCGGGATCCGATGCGGCGCGGAAGGCGAGTCAGCGGGTCAATGCGCTCAAACAACGCGCGCGACCGATGGCGGGTTTGGTCCCCGTTGCGGTCAAGAGGTGATACCATGCAAACGGTGAGACACTTAAGCTCGATGACCGGCCTCATTGTCTTCGGTCTGCTTCTGGCGGGTCGCGCCTGGGCACAGCACGCCCCACGAGCAGAGGAGGAGTACGAGGAGGATCTGCGGCCGGGCCTGCACGTGCACGATGATGGTCAAAGTGGTTCGGCGCTGGCCCAGGCGGCAAAAATAGGCGGTTCGGTCGTGATCTCCGAAATGGACGAGCAGCCCTCCTATGTGGAGACCAAGACCCAGATCTACACGGTGCGTCCCGGAGATACCCTGTGGGATATTTGTGCACGATTCTTCTACGATCCCTATGTTTGGCCGAGAATCTGGTCCTACAACCGCGGCGTTACCAATCCCCACTGGATCTATCCCGGGGATGCGATTTGGCTCGTCGAACCGACCCCGTTTGCCCAACAGTCCCTGCCCGCACCGGCAGACGGCCCGGAGGAGATGCAACGGAGCGCTGTCAAAGTGCGCGCGCCAAGTGCGATCCTGGTGCGCAATCGGGGCTACGTGGATAAAAAGTTGCTGCGCCAAGCCGGTACCCTGGTCGGATCGAACAAGATTGCCGGGTTGTTGGTCGAGTTCGACGAGGCGTACGTGGCCTTTGACGAAAACAAGACCGTCCGCCAGGGGCAGGAGTTTGCGGCCTACAAAATACTCGGTCCGGTGGGCGGCATCGATGATCCGGACACCGAGGTGGGTAAACTGGTCGAGATTTTCGGTCAGGTGCGTGTGAACCGTTACGATGCCAAACAACAACTCGCCCGGGTGACGGTCACCGAATCGCTCAAGGAGATTGAGCGCGGTACATTGATCGGACCGGTCCACCGCCGCTTCGACGTGGTGCCAGCAGTGGTGAACGATCGGGATTTAGAGGCGCGGATCATCGCCTTCATGGATCCGGTGGTGATGGGGGCTCAACACCACATCGCCTTCATCGATCGGGGCGCCAAAGACGGGGTGCGGGACGGCAATCGGTTCTTTGTCGTGGAAAAGAAGGACAACTACCGGGCCAGTCGAGATCAACCGGACGATCACCCCGGCTACCCCACCGAAGTCATCGCCGAGCTGAGGGTGATCGAGGCACGCCCCCACACCTCCACCTGCATGATCACCGGCGGCGTCCGCGAAATCGCCGTGGGTGAGCCCGCCGAGATGCGCAAGGGATATTGAGCGCGAAGTGGTAACGTAATCGTAACCCACCGCAGGGTTACAGCCCATTGTCCCAGTAACAGCGCAGCTTCTCGAGTCCCTCACAAAAATTTTTTGTAACATTCAGTCGGCGAAGGGTCACAAATCGCCATCGCTGATCGTTCCATCGAATAGTCCCGAAAAATCGCTTTAACTATCTGTTATTCAAGGGTTTATTTGTAGGCGACCAAGGGTCGGTATGAACATTGCTGTATCTGAGAGCTGTGAATGCGGAATGCAACTAAGCCGATCACCGCAAGATGGGATCGCTTAACAGAAATGGAGAATCATATGTCGAAAAAAATGGCAATTCTAATGACGCTCTTCGCCGGTCTTGTCTTTAGCTGTGTCGAAACCGCGGATGGCGACTTCGCCCTGGATGGAGAAAAGAGCGCCGCCGTGCCGGAATCGAATGAACGCCAACAACCCGCCGAGGCGGAAGTTGGGGACGACCAGGATCGAATCCCTGATAGAGAAGAATTTGAAGTCGATAACGGTCCTATCTCCCTTGAAGTGGACAATTTGGATGCGCCGGAAGCGGTTTCCCTCGCCGTCGACGGGACACGCAATCACACGAGCCCTTGGTGGCAGGAGAACGGCACTACCGACGAGATATTTTACAACGGTGGGTATGTGGGTATCGGAGCGGGGGATCCCCGGGCCAAGCTCCACGCCAAGATGTACCAGACCAATTCACACTATGACACACTTGCAACAGCGATCATCGAGGGAAGGGAAGGCAGGCTTCAACTGGCGGCCAATGATTCGGGCGCAACCGGTGCGACGCTGATCCTGTCGAATAGAGACAGCCAACGCACCCGAAATTGGCTGATGGGTCATAAGACCAACAATCATTTGTATTTTTACTACGGCTCGATGGAATCAGATGGCAGCTCGTACACCACTGACACCAAGCGATATCTTTCGATAGATTCAGGGGACCTCAATACCGCTACGTTGACCCTTTCGAGGAATATCTTCCATCAGGCAGGTTGGTACGCCGCGATACGAGTCGTTGATTCCTTTGATCCGCAGTTTCAGAATCACCGCTCCGCGGCGCTGTTTACAGGTGATGTAAATCATATGATTTGGTCGCCCTACTTGGTGGAGGGCAATGAATACGGGATTTATTGGGCAGCAAACCAGTACGAGCAGTGGGACAGTGGTCAGTATCCATCCAATCCCAATGAAGTCGTGTTTGTCGGAGGGGGACAGAAACAGGCCGCGATCAGCCTGCGCAACGGTAACGCGTATTTCAACCGGGTGAAAGCTCGGGAGCTCGTGCTCGACGTGAATCGCTGGGCGGACTATGTCTTTGAGGATGATTACGCGCTCGACTCGCTGGAAGAGGTTGAATCGTATATCGCCGAGAACGGCCATCTGCCCGACATGCCCAGTGCCGCCGAGGTCGAAGAGCACGGCGTTTCGATCGGAGAGGCACAGACCAAGCTATTGCAAAAAGTCGAAGAGCTGACCCTTCATCTGATCGACCAAAACAAAACGATTAAAGAGCAGCGCGGTGAAATCGAACACCTCAAACAGGTCGTATCGGAGATCACAAACGGAGGCCGTTGATGCCAGTCTCGATTCAAAGGGCTCGTGCGCGAACCTTGAGATGGTCCTTGTCGATGATGGTGTTGGGGAGTGTTCTTTCAGTGACACCCTTTGCCCAGGGCAATGGCGGTGCAGCGACGGATGCCACCTTCGAGTATAAGGGCCTCACGGTCAATTCCGGTGTGTTCGATGGGACAAAGGGCAGAACCGGCGTGGTCTACTCGGCGAGAATCGAGGAACCCGATGTGCCCTGGATGCGTGTGTACTTCGAGGAGTGGCACCTGGGCGAGTCGAGCTACCTGACGATCCGTTCATTGGAGGATGGTGGTGTTCAACGGCTCGACTCTAAGGTGATAGATCAGTGGGGTGGATCGTCCGCGTATTTCAGCGGAGACGCGGTAGAAATTCAGCTCCACCTGGCACCGTCGGATCGAAACGTGTTTTTCAGGGTTGCCGGGGTCAGACTCGGAATCAATAGGGCGAGATGGTCCGTCCGGGATATCTGTGACGAGGATGATCGTGTGGCTTCGAACGATCCGGCGATCGGGCGGTTCTTTAGAAACCCGGGTGCCAGATGTACGGTATGGATCACCTCGAACGGGGCATTGCTGACCGCCGGACACTGCCTGAACGCCGCGACAAACGAAGTCGCCGAGTTCAATATTCGCCAGTCGGATCAGAACGGCAACCCGAGACCGTCGGCGCCGGAAGACCAGTACCCTGTGATCAACAACAGCATCGTTTGGCGGGACGAAGGCGTTGGTCAAGATTGGTTGGTGTTCAATGTCGCGCCCACGCTTGGGCAGATGCCCTACCAACGTCAAAATGCCTTCTACCGGTTGGCGCGGGACTACTTCACCGGATCGAGCTCACTGACCACTCCGATTACGGTCACCGGTTGCGGAATCGATCTCAATCCACCAACAGACAATCGAACCCAGCAGACCTCAGACGGTGCGTTGCTCAGTGATCATGTTGAAGATGAATTGGCCTGGATTGTTTTCGACACGGTTGCAGAGAGTGGTAATTCCGGTGGTCCGCTGATTTGGACCGGAGAGGATCTCTCAATCGGCATATTAACACATGGCGGCTGTGTCGGCAGCCAGACACGCAACAACGGTACGAGCTTCAAGAACCCCGCATTGGCCGATGTGGTACAGAATTTTCCCGGGGCAAATACGACCTATGTGGATGCGGGCCATTCGATAGCAGCAGAAGACGGTACGGTGTTCAGACCGTTCGACACAGTGGGGGAGGGATACGCCGCGGTCGCGGACGGCGGTCAGCTGAGCATTGTCAAAGGCACCTACCATGTCCCCTCGTCCACCGCGTTCAACGGCAACCGGGCTGTGAGGCTGAGCCCATCGGTCGGCGAAGTTCGAATCGCTGCAAACTGAGGGTTTCATTCCCAAACCGACGTCGCGTCCGATAAAGTTGGCGGCAAATGTACCACGAATTATAGTCGGTGAGGGCGCAGCGAATTTTAAAAACAAACTTGACGGCACCGGTTCTGCGCTTCATTACTCTCTGTCCATGAGCGATGATCAGGAATTGCATCAAACAACGATGAATTTGGCAGCAGCCGATCCCTCCGGTGAAATCGCCGATGGCGCTCGGGTGCTGGCCCGCGATGATGGTGCCTATCCCCAGTCGCTCAAGTGCCTCTCCGATCCTCCTGATCAGCTGTATGTGCTGGGAAATATTCCGAAAAAATCGATGATCGCCATTGTCGGGACCCGCAACGCGGACGCTCCGGCGCGGCGATTCACCGCCCGCCTGGCCCAAGAAATCGTCGGCCAGGGGTTTGGCATCATCTCGGGCGGCGCCTTGGGCATCGACACGGCTGCTCACCAGGGGGCGCTGGAAGTGGACGGAACCACTGTCGCGGTGATCGGCTCGGGTTTCGACTACCTCTATCCTGAGGCTAACCGCGCGTTGTTTGCCCAAATGATGGACAAAGGGGCCCTGGTCACCGAATTCGCTCCGCAGCAACCACCGACGAAATGGACCTTTCCCCGGCGCAACCGGCTGGTCGCCGCGATGGCCGATGCGGTGGTGGTGGTGCAGGCAGGACAGCGCTCAGGCGCACTGATCACCTCCCGGCTGGCCCGGTCGCTCAATCGCCCGGTCGGCGCGGTTCCCGGTTCTCCGTCGGACCCGCGAAACCGGGGTAGCAACGGCCTATTGCGCGACGGCGCGCGGATGGTCGAAACCGTCAGTGATGTCTTGGCGCTGGTGGAGAAGACCAGTGTTAATCAGCAACTTGACTTGCCTACCGCTAGAGTCCAAGGTATGAACGCGGCAGGGTCGGCCCGCGCAACATTGTCGCCGGTCGAATTGAAAATAGTGGATTTACTGGGTACGCGCCCGCTCCATATTGACGAAATCTCGGCTGAAACCGGCCTCAATCCCGGTGAGACGAGTGCGGCGTTGATGGCGCTGGAAATAGCTGGTCTCGTAGAAGATCAGGGTGGCAAGACCTACGTGAGGGTGGGTTAGTGCAAACGAGGTTTGTGAAGGTCCCGATCTTGACGTATGGCCTATGTGAGGGGCGGGGTGAGTAAAGGGAAGCTAAACGCAACATGGCAAAATCGTTAATCATTGTAGAATCACCAGCTAAAGCGCGAACCATTCGGAAGTACTTGGGTTCTTCGTTCATCGTGAAGGCGTCACTCGGCCACGTCAAAGATCTGCCAAAGTCCAAAATGGGCGTCTCCCTGGATCACGATTTTACGCCCGAATACAAGGTTATTCCCGGCAAGCAAAAGATTATCACCGAGTTGAAGAAGGCCGCTTCGCAGACCGAAAGCGTCTTTCTGGCGTTGGACCCTGACCGCGAAGGGGAGGCGATTGCCTGGCACATCGCCGAGGAGCTCAGTGTCGAGGACGATCGGGTGCGACGGGTGCTGTTCAACGAGATTACCAAGAAGGGGATCAAGCAGGGATTGGACAATCCGCTGCCCCTCAACGGCAAGCGGTACGAATCGCAGCAGGCGCGACGCATCCTGGACCGATTGGTAGGATACGAGATATCGCCGATTTTGTGGAAAAAGGTCCGCCGGGGTCTCTCTGCCGGTCGCGTCCAGTCGGTGGCCTTGCGGCTCATCGTCGATCGGGAGGACGAAGTCCTCGCCTTCGAGCCCAAAGAGTACTGGCTGATCCGGGCCCAGCTCGAAGGGGCTGATCCGCCGCCGTTCACGGCGCGCTTCTGGGGCACGGACGGAAAAAAACGGGAGATCAACGACGAGGAGACGGCTACCCAAATTCGCACCGATCTTCAGGATGCGGAATTTGTCGTGGCCAAGGTGGAGCGCAAAGAGCGCCGCCGGGCCGCGCTACCGCCGTTCATCACCAGTCGCCTGCAACAGGAGGCGGCGCGGCGATTCCGCTTCACGGCCAAGCGCACTATGATGGTGGCCCAGCAGCTGTACGAGGGGATCGATATCGGCGAGCAGGGCACAGTGGGTCTGATCACCTACATGCGTACCGACTCGGTGAGGCTCGCCACTGACGCCGTGGAAGAGGCCCGCACCTTCATCGCTGAACAATTCGGCGAGGATCATCTGCCGAAAAAGCCCAATGTCTTCAAGAGCCGAAAAAGCGCGCAGGATGCCCATGAGGCGATTCGACCCACCTCGGTGCTCAACCGGCCCGAGTCGATCACCAAGTACCTCTCCGTGGATCAGCGAAAATTGTATCGGTTGATCTGGGAGCGGTTTGTCTCCTGCCAGATGAAACCCGCGCTATACGACCAGACGGTGGTGCACATTCACGCGGCCAACCACCAGTTGAAGGCCTCGGGCTCGGTGCTGAAATTCAAGGGATGGCTCAAGGTCTACGCGGACTCGGACGCCGCACCGCAAAACGGCGGGGACAACGGCAAAGACGAAGAGGCCGCCGAGCTGCCGAGGCTCGATGAGGGGGTCCGGCTCAACCCGGTCGGGGACAAGGTCAGCGCCGAGCAGAAGTTCACCCAGCCGCCCCCCCGCTTCAACGAGGGTACCCTGATTCGCGAGCTCGAAGAGAGGGGCATCGGACGGCCGAGCACCTACGCCACCATCTTGTCCACCATTCAGAGCCGCCGCTACGTGACCAAGAACGAAGGCCGGTTTCAACCCTCGGAGCTGGGCCGGTTGGTCACCCAACGCCTGGTACTGCACTTTCCCCGCATCCTCAATGTGGACTTCACCGCCTCGATGGAAGAAGCGCTCGATCGGATTGAGGACGGACAGGAGGATTGGATTCACCTGCTCAAGAATTTCTACGGCCCGTTCCACGATGATGTGCAAAAAGCACTCAAGGAGATGACCAACGTCCGCGACCTGGCCGAAAAAACGGACGAGATTTGCGAGCTGTGCAAGAAGCCGATGATCATCAAATGGGGACGCAACGGGCGGTTCTTGGCCTGCTCGGGCTACCCGGACTGTCGCAATACCAAGGAGATCGAGGAGTCGCCGGCAACGGTCTCTGATGCGGCGATCGAAGACATCAAGTGCGACGAGTGCGGCAGCGCGATGGTGCGCAAGCGGGGTAGATTCGGCGATTTTCTGGCCTGCACCGGCTACCCCAAGTGCAAGGTCACCCGCTCTCTGCCCACCGGCATCGACTGCCCCCAGAAGGATTGCAAAGGGGAGCTGGTCGAGCGCCGAACCCGGCGGGGACGCGTGTTTTACGGGTGCAGCGAGTACAAGAACACCAACTGCAATTTCGTGGTGTGGGGCACGCCGGTCAAAGAAAGCTGTCCCAATTGCGAAGCCGCCTTCCTGGTAACCACCAATCGGCGCAAAGGGGGACGTGAGCTGAAATGTGTTGCCGAAGGGTGCGGTTACAAGCGCTCTGAATCGTGATCTCCCCTTCTGGTTCACCCGGCCCAACCCCATCAAAAACCGTCGTGGTCATCGGCGGCGGCCTGGCCGGCGCCGAAGCGGCCTGGCAACTCGCCTCCCGCGGGATTGGGGTGCGGCTGGTGGACATGAAACCCGAGCGGCGAACCCTGGCCCACAGCGTCGATACTCTGGCCGAGTTGGTCTGTTCCAACTCCCTGCGCGCCACCGGATTGAGCTCGGCAGTGGGATTGCTCAAGGCCGAACTAGAGGCGACCCATTCACTGTTGTTGCGCATCGCCGGCGAGACCGCTGTGCCGGCGGGCCGCGCGCTGGCGGTTGATCGGCGGATGTTCGCCGAGCAGGTGCAAGGGGCGTTGCTCGACTGCGATTCAATCACGCTCGAACAGGGGTATGTCGAGCGGTTGCCCGAGCAGCGAGCGATCATCGCCACCGGGCCCCTGACCGACAACGGACTGGCCCAGGCGTTGGGGGAGGGTGGCGCCCTGCTGCACTACCACGACGCGATCGCCCCCTTGGTCAGCGCCGAAGGCCTCGATCGGGAGCAGGTGTTCGTCGCCTCGCGTTACGAAACCCCCGGCACCGGGGACTACCTCAATTGTCCGATGGATCAGCCGACCTATTTCCAATTTGTCGAAGCGCTCAATGGGGCGGAGAAAACCCCCTTGCGGGATTTTGAGCACGCCCCATTTTTCGAGGGCTGTTTGCCGGTGGAGGAGCTGGCCGCGAGGGGATCTCTGACCCTGGCCCACGGGCCGCTCAAGCCGGTCGGTCTAATCGATCCCCGCACCGGGGAGCGTCCTTTTGCCGTGGTTCAGCTTCGCGCTGAGGACCGGCAACAGAGCGCGTTCAACCTGGTCGGCTTTCAGACGCGGCTCACCCGTGGGGAGCAACAACGGGTCTTCCGCATGATACCGGGCCTGGAGAAAGCGCGGTTCGAGCGGTTTGGACAAGTCCACCGCAACACCTTTGTCGATGCCCCCCAGACCTTGGACGAACAACTGCGCTTGCGTGGCAACCCGCAGATAACCATCGCCGGCCAGCTCGCCGGAGTGGAGGGGTACGTGGAGTCGATTGCCTGCGGGTTGCTCGCCGCTCTCTTCGTCGCCGCCGAGCTCGAGGGACGGACACTCGACCCCCCTCCGGCCACAACGGCGCTCGGCGGATTGTGGGGATACCTGCGGCGCCCGCAAGCGAAATTTCAACCCTCCAACGTGGTCTGGTCGATGATCGACACCCCTCGCCGGCAACGGCGACAAAGCAAGCGGGATCATCGCACCCGGGCCGCGCAACACGCCCTCAACGCGTTGGGCGAGTGGATGGAGACCCACCGCCGGTTGTTCTGATTCCCGGCGGTTCAACCCGCGAATTTCGCGATTTGGGTCCCCTCCGGTATGATGGACCCCATGGGACACTCCTTGAAACAGGCGCAATCGTTCTACCTGTCCTATTTGCGGCACGAGCGGCGGGTCTCGCCCCGGACAGTGGAGGCCTATCAGCTGGATATCCGGCAGTTCTGCGAATTCCTCGCACGGCAGGAGCTGGCCGACGATCCCGCTACGGTCGATGGCCTGATCATTCGCGCTTACTTGGCAGAGCTCTACGAGAGCGTCACGCCCCAGAGCAGCGGTCGCAAACTGGCGGCGCTCAGGGGGTGGTTTCGCTTTCTCAAGCGACGGGGTTGGGTGGAGACCAATCCGGCCTTGGCGATCGATACTCCGCGCAGCCGGCGGAAGCTGCCGGTTTTCGCCTCGGTGGATGAAGCGGACGAGCTGATGGCAGCGGAGGCGGACGAGAAGCCGGCGGATTGCCGGGATCGGGCGATTTTGGAGGTGCTCTACGGTGCCGGGCTGCGGGTCAGTGAGCTGGTCAGTCTCGATATCGATGCCATCGACGCTGAGCAGAACCTCGTCCGGGTCGTGGGCAAGGGGCAAAAGGAGCGGGTGGTGCCCCTGGGACGCAAGGCGCTCCGGGCAATCGATGACTACAAGGAGGTACGGCAGCGAATCGTGGCCAAGGGCCGGCGGGCCGATGAGCGAGCGTTGTTCATCAGTCGGGAGGGGAATCGTCTCTCCAAGCGCTCGGTGCAGCGCATCGTCAGCCGCCGCGGGCTGGCCATCGGCGCGCGGGAGCGGCTGTTCCCCCACGCCCTGCGCCACTCCTTTGCCACCCACCTGCTCGATTCGGGCGCCGATTTACGGGTGATCCAGGAGCTGCTCGGCCATGCCAGCCTGTCGACCACCCAGCGATACACCCACGTGAGTATTGACGGGTTGATGGCAGTCTATGATAAAGCACATCCATTCGCCCGACCAAAGGATAGAAAAAATGACTGAAGCCAAAGTAGAATTTCACGGCACCACGATTATCGCGGTCCGCCATCGAGGTGAGCTGGCCATGGCCGGCGACGGCCAGGTGACCATGGGCCACTCGGTGGTCAAGACCAAGGCCAAAAAGGTGCGCCGCCTGGCCGGCAACCACGTGCTCGCCGGGTTTGCCGGCGCCACGGCCGATGCCTTCACCCTGTTTTCCAGGCTCGAGGAGAAGCTCGAGGAGTACAACAAGAATTTGACCCGGGCCGCGGTCGAGTTGGCCAAGGATTGGCGGATGGATCGGTCCCTGCGCCGTCTAGAAGCGCTGCTGATCGCGGTTGACAAAGAATCATCACTGCTTATTTCAGGCACTGGAGATGTTATCGAACCGGATCGCGGCGTCCTGGCGATCGGCTCCGGGGGGACGTATGCACTGTCCGCGGCGTACGCCTTGATCGATCACACCGACCTGTCCGCAGCTGACATTGCTCGTGAGTCGCTGCGCATCGCCCAGTCGATCTGTATTTACACCGGCGGTGAAACGGTCGTCGAGGAGCTGTAATTCCGATTCGATTTGTGGAGGAATAATGTCCAAACGCTATGAATTGCCCGTGGCTTCTACGTTCACACCGCGGGAGATCGTCTCTGAGCTCGATCGGTACATCATCGGTCAAAACAAGGCCAAGCGGGCGGTGGCGATTGCCCTGCGCAACCGCTGGCGTCGTCAACAGGTCCCCGAGGATTTACGGGATGAAATAGCACCGAAGAACATCATTATGATTGGCCCCACCGGCGTGGGCAAGACTGAAATAGCCCGTCGGCTGGCCCGGTTGGCCCAGGCGCCGTTCGTCAAAGTGGAGGCCTCCAAGTTCACCGAGGTGGGCTATGTGGGGCGCGATGTAGATTCGATTGTTCGCGATCTGATCGAGACCTCAGTGGCCTTGGTGCGTCGGGAAGAAGAGGACCGGGTCAAGACCAAGGCGCGGGATCTGGCGGAGAACCGGGTGCTCAAGGTGCTGGCCCAGTCCGAGAACGGCGGGGTGACCCCAGGCCCCACCGGGACGTTTGAGATGTCCGATACAACCCAGCAGAACCTCACCATCGAGGAGCTGCGTCCCCGGCTGCGCAAAGGGGAGTTCGATGACCGGTACATCGAGATGGAGGTGCAGGACACCAACTTTCCGATGGTCGAGGTGTTCAGCGCGGCGGGCTTGGAGGATGTCAATTTCAAAGATCTCTTCCAGAACATGCCCGGTTTCAAAGGGAAGAAGAAAAAACGCAAGGTCAAAGTGACCGATGCGATTGAGCTCTATACCAACACCGAGGCGGAGAAGCTGATCGACATGGACGGCGTGCAGCAGGAGGGCCGTCGCCGCGCCGAGCAGACCGGGTTGGTCTTCATCGACGAAATCGACAAAATCGTCGGTCGGTCCCGCAGCGATCGGGGCCCGGATGTCTCCCGCGAAGGGGTGCAGCGGGATCTGTTGCCCCTCATCGAGGGCACCACGGTGAACACTAAGTACGGTCCTGTCAAAACCGATCACATTCTGTTCATCGCCGCCGGGGCGTTCCACGTGAGCAAGCCGGCGGACATGGTGCCCGAGCTGCAGGGGCGATTTCCCATTCGCGTTGAATTGGAATCCCTGGGGGCCGACGAGTTCGTCCGCATCCTGACCGAGCCGTACAACGCCTTGATTAAGCAGTACACGTTTCTGCTCAAGACCGAGGGAATTACTTTGGAGTTCGACGACGGCGCCGTGCGGGCAATCGCCGAAATCGCCGCCAATGTCAATCAGACCATGGAAAACATCGGCGCGAGGCGCCTGCACACGATTTTGGAGCGCCTGCTGGACGAGATATCCTTTACCGCGCCGGAGCGCAGCGGCGATACGATTCGCATCGAGGCCGAGGAGGTAAGAGAATCGTTAGCCGACGTTCTTGAAAGTGAGGACCTTTCTCGGTATATTTTGTAAGTCCCAAAACAGCGAATGATCACGTTTTTCTTTTAATTTGAAATGAAGCTTCCACAATCCCAGGCCACACCCTGCAAAACTGACCGAGCGAACACGGGTGAGCCATTGGATTTGATCACCCAGCTCGTCTACGATTCCGTGAACGGCAATACCACGGTGGGGGAACTGAGCGAAGTCTGTGGCATCGACCTGGAGCTGACGCGGCGAATTATCGGCAAGTTGGCCGACCAGGGATTGGTTCGCGTTCCGACCGGGCTGTCGATGCCGCCCGAACAGAATGGAACCGGCGTGGGGACAGGCAAAGCTGACAGCGACCCGATGGGAGCCGGAGCGGCGGAGCAGGGACAACAGCTGGCAGAGATCGATGAGCTGTTCCGCACCCTTGACGATCGGAATTACTACGATTTGTTGAATGTGGAGCCGGACGCGGATCGCAAGGCGATTCGTAGCCGGTATTTCGAACTCTCCAAACGGTATCATCCCGACAAGACGCTTGTGAAGAATTCCAAGGAGGGCCGGGACAAGGCCGCTGTCATTTTTCGAACGATGACCAAGGCCTACGATACCTTGTCCAATCCCAAACTGCGCAAGCAGTACAACGCGTCCCTCGGTGACGAATTCGAAATTCGACTGATGGAACGAAAACTCACTGCGGCGATCGAGGAGAAGCGCAGGAGTCAATCCGCCCCGCCGCCACCTAAATCCGAAACGCCCCTGACTCGATCCCAACCCGCAGTTTCCTCTGCGGCCCCGGTGTCCACACCCCCGATGTCCAAACCCCCGGGGTCGAGAAAGACGCCGCGCGGCGCGTCCCCCCGCCCCTCGGGCAATCAACTGCCCCGTGCCCCACGGGTCTCGAATCCGGCTGCCGAAAGGGTCTCTCGACGGCCCTCTCAAAATCCGAAACACGAGCAGAAACGCAAGCAATGGCAGCGGGAGCGGGCCCAGCGCGCAATGGCCAGAATGCTCAACAAACTCTCGTCCAATCCGCCGGAGAGCACATCCAACGGCGGATCGCGGCTCCAAGAGGCCCGGTTGGCGGTCAACGAAGGACATTATTCTACTGCTGTCAAATTATTAAATGAGATTTTGGCTACCGATCCCAACAATCGCCACGCCAAAGAGTTGTTGGTCAAGGCCAATGCCGCGAACCAGGCCCACGTCGCCAAAGGGCATCTTCGACAAGGACGATTTGAAAAACTCAATGGACAACAGGAAAAAGCTCGGACACACTTTCTAAAGGCACTGGAAGTTGATTCGGGCAATGTCGAGGCTCGGCATCTGTTGGCCGAATTGCTGCTGGAAATGAGACAGGATCTCACTTCTGCGCTGAAGTTGGCCAAGGAGGCGGTCGCCATGGAGGGTCAGCGCGCTCGGTATTACGCGACGCTGGGAGACATTTATTATGTCGGAAAAGACCACCTGAAAGCGAAGCAGGCCTACGAGAGTGCGCTGGTTTTGGAGCCCGATAATAAACTGTATAAAAAACGGCTAAAATCTTGTAAAAGTTAGGATTCAACCCCCGGCGAGAGAGACAGGCCCATGGAGAAAATCATCGGAATCGATCTTGGAACGACAAATTCGTGTGTGGCGATAGTCGAAGGCGCCACACCAACTGTTATTCCGAATCGCGGTGGGTACAAGACCACACCGTCGATGGTCGCGGTCACCGAAGCGGGTAAGCGGCTGGTCGGTCATATCGCCAAGAGACAAGCAATTACCAACGCTGAAAATACGGTCTATGCTGCCAAACGGTTGATCGGAAGAAAGTGGAACTCCCCGCCGGTCGTTGCGGCAAAGGAGTCGGCGCCGTACAAAGTCGAGGAAGGGCCCCACGACGATGTCCGCATTCAGCTGAGGGATCGCAGCTACTCGATCCCGGAAATCTCGGCGATGATTTTACAGGAGATGAAGATCATCACTGAGGACTACCTGGGCGAAAAGGTGGAAAAGGCGGTGGTGACCGTGCCGGCCTATTTCAATGACAACCAGCGCCAAGCGACGCGGGATGCGGGATTAATCGCCGGGCTCGATGTGATTCGTATCATCAACGAGCCCACTGCCGCGGCGCTGACCTACGGATTTGGCAAGAAGATTGATCGATTGGTCGCGGTGTACGATCTGGGGGGCGGGACGTTTGACATTTCGATTCTCGAAATCGGCGCCAATGAGGTGTTCAAGGTGATCTCCACCGCCGGCGACACGTTTTTGGGCGGAGAAGATTTCGACACGCGCATCATGGACTGGCTGGTCCAGGGGTTTGCCGACGAACAGAATGTGGATCTGCGCAAGGACCGCATGGCCCTGCAACGGCTCAAGGATGCCGCGGAAAAGGCCAAAATGGATCTATCGGTACAGTCCGAAACCGAGATCAGCTTGCCGTTTATCATCTCCGCCGGACACAATGAAGCCCTGCATCTCCAGCGCATTCTGCGGCGCGAGACCCTCGAGGATCTGTGCGAGGATCTGGTCAGCCGGACCATCGATATCTGTTCGGCGACGCTCAAAGAGGCGGGATTTGAGACGGGCGATATCGAAGACATCATCCTGGTCGGCGGTATGACGCGCATGCCCAAGGTGCAACAGCGGGTGGCCGAACTGTTCGGCAGAGAGCCCTGCAAGGGGGTACATCCCGACGAGGTGGTCGCGCTGGGGGCGTCGATTCAGGGCACCGCCCTGCTGGACGAAGCGAGCGAAATGCTCCTGCTGGACGTTACGCCGCATACGTTGGGGATCATGATCGTCGGCGGCTACTCCGAGGAGTTGATCCCCCAAAACTCTACTGTGCCGACGGCCCGTTCCAAAATCTTCACCACAGTGCGCGACAACCAGACCGCGGTGAAGATCCTCGTGTTGCAAGGGGAGAGTGAGCGTGCCGAAGAGAACGAGCTGCTCGGGGAGTTCATTCTCACCGGCTTGCGCCGGGCGGCCAAAGGTCAGGTCGAAATCGAGGTGACCTTCGAAATCAATGCGGACGGGATCGTCAGCGTGGCAGCCAAGGACTTGGAAACCGGGCAGAGTCAGTCGATCAACGTGACCGCGTCGTCGGGATTGACCGAGGACGAAATCAGGAAAATGGCCGAAGAGAGTCAGGATTACCTGGTCGATCGGCGTATGTCCGAGGAGTTCGAGGCGGCCCGCCAGGATACGGAGCGGATCATCCGGGAACTCGATCGGATGTACGAGGATGTAGAAAAAATGGTCGCCGGCTCGGAGTTCGGACAGGAGGCGCTGTCCAAGGCGCGGGATATCATTGCTCGGGCCCGTCAGGCGATAGAGGAAAAAGATCTGGAACAGCTCAAGAACACGATTGATACACTCAAACGAACGCGCAAGATGTTCAAAGGGGTATTGGCGAGGTCTTAGTCAGTACGATGGACGACAAGCGCGAAAAGAGCCGCTGGGAAAAGTCCCTATCCGAGGCCGGGTTGCTCGATGACAATGAGGGGGACTGGTCGTTACCGGAAGGCCCGGTGGACGGGTCGACGATCGAGGTGCGAAGTCCCAAAGCGGATGAAGCAGATGGCGAGGGCACTCGCAACTCTGATGTAACCGCACCATTCAAGATAGAGAGCCTGGACGACGAGACCCCTGCCGACGTTCCCCGTACCCCTATCGAGCGCAGGAGTACCCCTCCCTTGGAAAAGGAGAATGTGCTGACATCATTGGGTGAGATGCCGGATGTGCGCGATCCTTCCGCGGAGATACAATCCGACACGTGGGCCGATATCATTCCCGATGAGGAGGCCAGGACGTCGGCTGCCCCCACCTCGGGTCGGGATCCCGCCAAGATCACTGTTCCCCAATTGGGGGATGAGACCGGCGATGATCAGATTCTGGCCAATGAAAGCGTCGACGCACCGAATACCGGGCCGACCACACAACCCGAGGTGCCCCTGCCCTTGGGGGAGGGTCCGTTTCAGGACCCTTCGGCCGTGAGGATGGCTTCTTCCAAACGGATATTCACCAAGAAGGAGATTCCCCAGCGGCGAGTGGAGATGAAGGAGCGCTTCGAGATGGGCGACTACTCAGGTGCCCTTGATATTGCCGAGATGCTGCTCGATCACGATCCGGAAGATCCCCAGGGAAAGAGCTATCTCAACAAATGCCGCGAGATATTGCTGGAGATGTACGAATCCCGCATCGGGTCTTTCGAACGGGTGCCCCAGCTGGCCATCGAGGAACAGGAGGTTATCTGGCGCAAGCTCGATCCCCAGGACAGTTTCGTGCTCTCGCGCATCGACGGATTGATGACGTTTGGCGACATCCTGGATATTTCAGGGCTCCCCCGGTTTGAAACCTGTCGAATATTGGATCAGCTGCTCCAAAACGGTATCATAAAGTAGATCGAATCCATCGATTCGAACGACACGCCCAATGAAAAATGAGTTTATCGGTCGGACCACATCCTACCTGATCGCAATCGTCCTGAGTCTCAGCGCTGCCGGGCGAGCGGACGATCCGTCGATCGCGCTGTGCTGGATTGGACCGCACGGTCAACCGCTGCGGCCGGAGAAGGATCCCCTGGTGTTTTCTCGGTCCACACTGCATCAGCACCGGGTCGAGCGGGACGGGGCACGGTTTCGCCTGCAGCTCGAGCACCGCGCTCGACCCGGACCCCGGTTGCGCGTGACTTTGGTCTCGGTAAACCCGCTTTACAATCGGGTGCGAGACCGTCTGCCGGTAACCATGCGCTGCGGTAGCAACGGACGTAGTTGTCGGTCCCCCTGGCTTGTACTGGTCGCGGACAAAGACGATCTGCAGCGGATCGAACCGCCGGGCCGAGCCTTGCGGGCGGCAGTAGGGGATCGGGTGGAGGCGCGGGTGCGATGGGGCGGCGGACCCAGCCGGAGTTGGGCGATAGGGGTCGGTCGCCCCGCCGGCGAAGACCATCCGACATCCTTGAGACAGCTGCCCCTGCGGATGGTGGTGTTGGCCGATCCCGCCTCTGGACGGCCGGTCGTCGGTGGGGACGAGCCCGGGGCGAAGCGGGTGGCGCAATTTCAGCTGAGCGTGCTCAACGAGATTTTGGCCCCCTGCTTTATCGGAGTCGGAGCGCCAGAAACGGTCGAGATTGTCGTTGAACCAGCGCCGGGGCCGTGTCTGTTGACGGTTGCCGAGGAGTTGGGGTTGCCCTCCGGGGGCGGGGAGATTCGTCTACAGGTCGACAACCGGCGCTTGGGTCCGTGGTGGATCGATCGGGGATTGACGCCTGCACAGACGGCTGCCCGTCTGGCGACCTATCTGGTAGAGGAGGGCCTCAAGGCCGAAGTGACGATCAATCCCAAGAAGCCGGCGCTGGCCCATGCGACAGCCAATGTGTTGGTCCGCGCGGGCAATGGCGGCCTGGCGCGCCTCTCGGTCTGGCCGGATCAGCGACTGAGCACGGATCGGCAGCAGCCGTTGACCATCGGTCGGGTGACCCTGGGGGACGGTATCGACACGACGGATGGCAGTGGGTTGTTCGGGGGATCGGTGGAGGAGCGGACCTTGATCCTGGCCCTCGGGGATGGGATTGCCCACACTGTCGATGTCTTTTTGATCAACCGCTTTTCGATTTCCGATCGACAGGGTCAGTCGTTCGTTCGCGCGAGCGGCTCTCCGCTGAGAAACTCACTGCTGGTCGATTGGAGCGCCCTCTGGCGGACCCGACAATCCTATACCCTGGCCCACGAGATAGGACACATCCTGCTCGATGATCCGGGACACCCGGATGAACGCGGTGACGAGCGCACCGAATTGCTGATGCATTCTCGCTCGAGCTCGGCCAGACGAGGTCCCAAGCGGATTCTTCCGGCTGATTGCCAGAAAATGCGCCGGTTCGTAACCGAGCACTTGCACCGCTAGCCGATCGGATGACGAAACCGGGTTACCGCCACGCGGCCAGATTGGCGATCCACGATTCGGTGTTTTCCTGACGGGTCACGCGAAAGAGCCGATCGTTTTCCTCGTCTTCCCACCAGACGTCGATCCGGCTGAATCCGGCGTCGGTGAGCGCGTCGCGCAGCTCGGGCAGCGACCAGATGCGCCAATCGTAGATGAACGCCTGTTCCAGGGACGAGCCGTCGTCGAACCGAAAATGGATGTAGCACTTCGCGCGGTTGTTCACCGCATCGAATTCCCCCTGCTCCCACACATAGTCGAACCCGTCGAACTCGGTGATCTCCTCGAGTTGAAACTGGGCGTCCGGTCCGCCGTGGAGATTGAGAATCAGGCAGCCGTTCTTCTTCAGGGACTGTCGGACCTTCTTGAAGTACTGCACCAACTCCTGTCGCTCGTGAAAGACCCAATAGGAAAAGTTCAGGGCCACGGTCACATCCACTCGCCGGCGATGCCCCTCGAGCACATCCCTCTTGACCAGGGTCACTCGCCGAGCATCCTGTTCGAGGGATTCCAGGTTATTCGTTTCGGCCCAGCGCAACACGCCGGAATCGATGTCCAAGCCCAGCGCGGTGCGGTCGGGGCGGCTGGCCACCCAATCGACGCAGAGACGGGCGGTACCGCAGAAGTCCTCCCGCAGACTGGCCGGAGCGGAAAACCCTCGGGCGTCGAAGACGGACTCGATCATTTGGATTGTCGACTCGGAGCTCTGGACGGACTCTTCGTACAGCAGGTGGGGATCGGCTGTTGCAGCCGTCAGTTCAACCTTGTTTTTTCGCTTCATCGCTTTTCGGATCTCCATCGGTCGGGTCGAGCTCGGTCTCCCCGCGAAGCCAGGCCAATCGTTTGGCGATTCTGAGCTCCGTGCCCGAAGCCTGGGGCAGGTAGTATCGCTGCCCGATCAGGGCCTCCGGCAGGTAAGTCTCGCCTCGCGCGTAGCCCCCTTCGGACGGTGGATAGCGATAGGCCCGGCCATAACCGAACTCTTTCATCAGTTGGGTCGGCGCGTTGCGCAATTTGAGGGGCACGGGCAGGGGGCCGTGCCGTTTGATATCTTCTCTGGGTCCGCTGATCGATTGGACCTGGGCATTGGATTTGGGTGCGCAGGCCAAGTAGGTACAGGCCTGGGCCAGGGAAAAGGCCCCCTCGGGCATGCCGATGCGTTGAAATGCGGCATCCGCAGCGGTCACCACGAGGATCGCGTGGGGATCGGCGTTGCCGACGTCTTCAGAGGCGAAGATGATCATTCGCCGCAAGACGAAGAGGGGATCCTCCCCGGCGTCGATGATGCGAAACATCCAGTAGAGCGCCGCATCCGGGTCAGATCCGCGCATGCTTTTAATGAAGGCGGAGATCAAATTGTAGTGCTCTTCACCGGTTTTGTCGTAGAGCAGGGCTTTGGCCTGAGCGGCCTCCTCCACACACGGGACGTCCACT